>SLOL01000192.1 GCA_007132495.1 Balneolales bacterium | reverse complement strand
GGGAGAGTAGGTCGTCGCCTCATCATCTTGTTTCCCCGCGGCCCCTTTGACCCTTTTATCGGTTGAAGAGGGCCGCTTTTTGTTGGTGGAAATGACACCTGCCTCCCACACCGTTTTTTTCTGCTTTTCAGTTCGGCAACACTTGAATCCCATCTTTTGAAATACATTCTTCTTCACTACCTTCCTGTATTATTTCTGATAACCGGATGTTTTACCGTATCGAAAACCGATAATGGCCGTACAGCGGAATGGTATAAGCAGGAATCATAGAATCATAGTTTATCCTGTGCAGTATGCCGTTTCGAAGATTTATGTTTACAATAAAACATTTTCATGGAACCGGAAGCCCACAAAGAGCGCAGGCATCAACGGCAGAATTGCCCGGAACAGGAAGAAACAGATATCTCTGTTGTCATTGTTAATTATAATGTCAAAGAGTTTGTCGCGAACCTTCTCGGCTCTCTTGTAAAAGCAAAAAAAGACTATCGCCTGCAAATTTTTGTTGTAGACAACGCCTCTTCGGATGGTTCGGTCACCTATCTGAAAAATCGATTTCCGGATGTCACCTATATCGTAAACAACAAAAATGCCGGATTTGGCAAAGCGAATAACCAGGCCATTCGTCAGGCTGAAGGTAAATATACCCTGTTAATCAATCCGGATACCATTGTCAGCCGAAATACACTTGATGTGATGTATCGGTATATGGAAAATCATCAGGATACTGCAGCCGCCGGCTGCAAGATTCTGAATCCGGATGGTACATTTGCACCGGAATCACGACGTGCCGTGCCAACGCCACTTACCGCCCTTTGGAAAATACTTGGACTGCCCCGGCTCTTTCCGGATAGTAAGCGTTTTTCAGCTTATTACCTGGGAGGAAACGATGAGAACAAGCAAGGCAGCGTCCCGGTACTTTCAGGGGCCTTTATGTTTTTTCGAACAGATGTGCTCAGGGAGTCCGGCGGTTTTGATGAACAGTTTTTCATGTACGGAGAAGACATTGATCTGTGTTACAGAATTCGAAAGAAGGGTTGGAATATTGAATATCTGCCCGAAACGAGCATCATTCACTATAAGGGGGAAAGTACCAAAAAGGAAAACATCGATTACGTTGTGACCTTTAACAAGGCGATGTATCAGTTTTTTAAAAAACATTACAGCTTTGGATACACGCTCTTCTTCCGGATATTTATTTTGTCGGGAATCGTCTTTAAAGGGGCACTGTCTTATCTCGGCACCATATTCGGGAAAATGGTGCAGCCGATGCTGGATATGGTTATTCTCAATGTTCTGCTGATAGTGTTCTTCATGTGGCGGTACAGTATTGCTCCGGAAAATTTGACAGACCGGTATCATATTGAGTACTTCTATGTGAATATAATTTTGAGTGTCCTCTATATGAGTACCGCTCTTTATTACGAACTCTATGGTAAAAACAGATTCTCAATCCCGGCTATTGTCAAATCAACCGGCATCGCATTTGCAGGTGTGGTAGTTATCACTTTTTTTCTGCGTGAACTGGCCTTTTCCCGGCTGATTCTGCTGCTCAGTGCAATAACAAGTGTGCTGGTTCTGAGTTCGATACGAATTATACAAATCAACAGATCCAGACGTGCCCCCAATATTCCCGGAAGTTTTCTGGAGCGAAAATTGCTTCTGGTCGGGATTAATGAGAAAACACCGGGATTGATCCGGAAACTGCGTTCCAGGGCCGACTGGAATTACAAACTGGTGGGACTCGTGACCCAGGAGAGTGCCACCGATCGGGATGAAGTGGAAAATATACCGGTAATAGGTGATCTGAAGGATATTCTGAAACTGGTACGATATCACGAAGTGGATGAAATCCTTTTTACATTGCCGGCTGTGGATCACGATCAGATTCTTCGCACAATATCGGAATTGCGGGAAACTTCGGTATACCCGAGAATTGTGGCCGATTCCATGGACTATATCGTGGGAAAAACCAATGTCGACTATCTGGATGATATGCCGGTAATGGATGTTAATTTGCCGTATTTCTCACGTTGGAATCTGTTTTTGAAACGGAGTCTGGACCTTTCGGTATCCATGCTGCTGCTTGCTGTATTGACCCCCTTTATGGCTATCCCGGTGATTATAAAAAGGCGCAAACGGCAAAACGTGAATATTTTCTTTTCAGATTCACAAAGTAAAAACCTGGCCTTGCTGCTCCCCTATGATCAGCACCGATGGATTAACCGATACCTGTTGTTATGGTATGTGTGGATGGGACGTCTGAGTCTGGTTGGTGGTCCTATCATTCCCGATCGCAAACCACATTTTGCCAATGTCAAACCAGGTCTTACCGGTTTTCGGCAGTTGTCGGATAACAGGTTGTTTCATGAAGAAGAAAGACAGCAGCATGAACTTTATTATCTTCAGAATTATTCGGTTTGGCTGGATCTCGATATATTGATTAAAACTCTTGTTTACCGTCACCCGACACTTCAGTCCATCGATATCCCCTGAATTCTGCGGCCTACATTTGCAATCATTCCCTGGTACCACTCATCGTAGGTATCCTCGGCGATATGTCTGCGGATCTCTTTCATCAACCACATATAAAAGGTCAAATTGTGAGCCGATGCCAGTTGAAGGCCGAGTATTTCACCGGCCTTGAACAGATGATGAAGATAAGCCATTGTATGATTCCGGCATAAATCGGATGGAAAGTGGGGATCCGCAGATTCAAAATGTGACTTCCAATGAGCATTTTTAATGTTGATGATACCGTTTCTGGTGAATAACATGCCATTCCGTGCATTTCTGGTTGGCATCACACAATCAAACATATCCACCCCTCTGGCTACAGATTCGAGCAGGTCGACCGGTGTTCCGACTCCCATGAGATAGCGGGGTTTATCCCGGGGTAATGTATCCGTACTAATGTCCGTGATTTCATACATCAATTCAGCCGGTTCACCAACGCTCAAACCACCTATTGCCAAACCATCGAAATCAATTTCCGAAAGTTCCCGGATCGACTGATTCCGAAGTTCCGGGTATACACCACCCTGGGTAATTCCGAATAAAAACTGGCGATGGCCGTAACGGTCGGTGCTGCTTGTATAAGAATCATAACAGTCCCGGGCCCAGCGATGAGTGAGATCAAGTGACTGCCGCACATAGTTCTTCGATGCCGGATAGGGAGGACACTCATCCAGAACCATCATAATGTCCGAACCGAAATTTCGTTGTGACGATATGACATTGGAAGGAGTGAATTTGTGACGGGATCCATCCAAATGGCTTTTGAAAATCACACCGTCGGATTCCAGTTTTCGGTTAGCGGATAATGAAAATACCTGATATCCACCCGAGTCGGTGAGTAAAGCCCCCGGCCAGTTCATGAACCGGTGCAGACCCCCGGCCCGGTCCATGATGTCGATTCCCGGTCGCAGATAAAGATGGTACGTATTGCCGAGTATCAGCGGTGCATTTATCTTATCGACAAGTGTTGCGTTATCCAAGGCTTTTACTGTTCCGGCGGTGCCTACCGGCATGAATATCGGTGTGGGAATGGTGCCATGATCGGTAACCAGTTTTCCCAGACGGGCTTTCCCTTTAGTCGTTTCTTTTATGAGTTGGAACACGTTATATTATATAGTTATCGGCTTTAGCAAACCCAAATATAAAAATCGGATCATATAACCCGTAATCAATTCGTCAAAAAATTTCAGTTGAGTTGACGGGATCCGGAAAATCAAAGGAGCTTCAGGTAGCGCTTTGGATAAAGCAAAAGAAATTATAGGCACTATTATCAGTGATTTTCTGTTCCTGATGCTCGCCTGGTATATTTTTTACTTTGTTCGATTCGAATTGGAATGGGGCATTGAGCCGACCGTGATGGCCCCGTCCATTCTGTTCCTCCCCGGAGTGGTCGTATCAATATTCTGGATTGCCATATTCGGAGTGTTTGGTTTGTACCGTCATCTATTCCTCATTTCCCGGTTTGATGAAATTTTACGCGTAGCAAAAATTTCAGTAATAGGCACCCTGATTCTGTTTTTCATTCTTTTTATTGATACGCTGGGTTGGACATCCGAGAATCTTCATCAGGCGAAATGGGTAACGCTAACCTATTGGTTCATCATTTTTGCGTGTGTTTCAATGAACAGGTTTATCCTCAGAACCATACAAAAACAGAGGGCTAAAAAAGGTAAAGGGCTGCAGCAAGCTTTTATTGTGGGTACCGGTCCGGCCGCTCAATCGGTCTATGAAAATCTGAACAGGCACCGGACCTCGGGAATGAATGTGGTAGGGTTTCTGAAACGCGATGATAACGATTCACCGGATATCAGTGTAGATGAAAACATGGTGATCGGAAGTGTGGAAAATATCAAACAACTGATTCTTGAGTACAGGATTCGGGAAGTAATAGTAGCGCTGGAGAACGATAACCGGAATGATTTGATTACCATCCTGGACCAGATCGACATTCCCGATGTATCGGTGAAAATTCTGCCGGATTTTTACCAGATGATCACCGGTTTGAATCAGACCAATCAGATATTTGGTCTTCCGCTCATCGATGTTATGCCCGATCCCATGCCGACATGGGAAAAATTTATCAAGCGGTTGATGGACATAACCCTGGCCCTGATTATTTTGATTCCTGCCATACCGCTCATGGTGATTATTGCCTTGCTTATCCGGCTGAGTTCACGCGGACCGGCCGTATTCATGCAAAAACGGGTTGGCAGATATGAGAAGTTGTTTACCATGTTCAAGTTCAGAACCATGTTCCAGGATGCGGAGAGGGAAAGCGGACCGGTCTGGGCCAGTGACAACGATCCGCGCATTACACCCATAGGCTATTGGCTGCGGAAACTGAGACTGGATGAACTGCCCCAGTTCTTCAATGTGCTGAAAGGGGATATGAGTCTGGTTGGACCAAGGCCGGAAAGACCCTATTTTGTAGATCAGTTCAAGAAAAAGATACCCCTTTATACCCGGAGGCTTCGGGTGCGGCCCGGCATAACCGGTTGGGCCCAGGTTAAATGGAAATATGACGAAAGTATTGAAGATGTGGTAGAAAAAACCAAATATGATCTGTTTTACGTCGAAAATATTTCCCTGAAAATGGATTTTAAAATTCTCATCAACACGGTTATGACCGTTGCAACAGGAAAAGGGCAATAGTGATGAGCCAGAAAAACGAGTCCATCGTCATCATTCCCACGTTTAACGAACGGGAAAATATCAGCAAACTGATACCTCATGTCATGGATTTGCCGGAACAGATCGATGTTCTTGTGGTGGACGACGGTTCACCGGACGGCACAGCCGATGTTGTCAAAGCACTGCAGGAAACCTATTCCGGCCGGATTCATCTCATAGAGCGGGAGGGGAAGCTTGGACTTGGAACCGCATATGTTACCGGCTTCCGATTTGCACTGGACCATTCATACCTGCAAATTTGTCAAATGGATGCCGATTTCTCTCACGATCCGGATGATTTACCGAGGTTGATCAGTGAGGTAAAACAGGGGCATTGCGATGTGGCTGTCGGATCACGGTATTCAAAAGGGATCAGCATCATCAACTGGCCATTAACAAGACTCATTTTGTCCTATTCGGCCAACTTGTATGCCCGTACGATTACCGGTATGCCGGTGCTGGATACCACGGCAGGTTTCAAGTGCCTGTCCCGCAAGGTCCTTGAAAACATAAACTTAAGTAAAATCCGCTCTAATGGCTACTCATTTCAGATAGAGATGCATTTTCGTGCGTGGAAAGCCGGTTTTACCCTGAAGGAAGTATCCATTATTTTCCGTGAACGTACTGAAGGTGTATCAAAAATGTCCAAAAAGATTGTTATGGAAGCTGTCTGGATGGTTTGGATTCTAAAAATTCGTAGTATATTTGGCATTCTGTAGCATACCGGGTTACATATCTGAATATAACGGCTGTTGTAACGTTCCACCTTTGCTGTTGCAGTGATATCCGATTACCGGTGTCGAATACGGGTTCAGTTATAACCAAACGGAAATACACGAATGAATTATCTTGATTTCGAAAAACCTATCATTGAGCTGGAAAAAAAGATAACCGAACTCAGCGAACTCAATATCAGTGACGATGATGTCCTGACTCCCGAGATTGAACGGCTGCGGAACCGGGTAATCGAGCTCAGAAAATCCATATTTTCAAATCTTACGCACTGGCAGCGGGTTCAGCTGGCACGGCATCCGGACCGCCCCTATACACTGGATTATATATACAAAATCATGGAGAATTTTATTGAGCTCCATGGGGATCGCTGTTACAGCGATGATAAGGCTATCGTAGGGGGTTTTGCGACTTTTAAGGGTCAGTCGGTTATGGTGATCGGTCACCAGAAAGGGCGTGATACCAAAAGCAGAAAATACCGGAATTTCGGTATGCCGAATCCCGATGGGTATCGGAAGGCTTTGCGTCTGATGAAATCAGCCGAAAAATTCAACATCCCGATTATTACCATGCTCGATACCCCGGGCGCTTTTCCAGGTCTGGAAGCCGAGGAAAGGGGGCAGGCCGAAGCTATTGCCAAAAATCTTCGTGAAATGGCTCTGTTGACGGTTCCCATTGTTACCATCGTCATCGGGGAAGGCGCCAGTGGAGGAGCTTTGGGAATCGGTATGGGTAACGAAGTGTATATGATGGAAAATACGTGGTATTCCGTCATATCTCCGGAATCCTGCTCTTCCATTCTCTGGAAGACCTGGGATTATAAGGAACAGGCTGCCCGGGCATTGAAATTGAGTGCTCCCGACCTGCTTGAGCTCAACGTGATTGACGGCATTATCAAGGAGCCGCTTGGAGGGGCCCATCGTGACTATAATGCAGCTGCCCAGGAACTGAGCGGCCAGATTTCGGAAAGTCTTAAACGATTGGTTAAAAAGAAACCCGAACAACTCAAACTCGAACGAATTGAAAAATATTCGAGCATGGGTGCCTGGAAAGACACTAAAAAGAAAAGCTAGATGTTTCCTCAAACGCCGCCCATCGCCACCTATCAGATGCAGCTTCGCAGCCGTTACAGCGAGACGGATAAAATGGGAGTGGTGTACCACAGCCGGTATCTGGAATATTTTGAGGTAATCCGTACCGAGTTTATCCGGGAAGCGGGACTTCCCTATGCCGGGATGGAAAATGCCGGGTTGATGCTTCCGGTGGCCCATGTGGATGTTCGATACAGGCGGCCTGTCCGGTATGATGAGTTGATGGACTGCCGACTTTTGATATTTGATGAACCTGCTGTCAAATTGATCACCTACTACGATATTCGTGTTGCCGGAGCAGAAGAAGAGTATATTCAGGGAAAGGTGGAGCTGGTTTTCGTGGATAAGAATACGATGAAACCGGTCAGGGCTCCCCGCGAATTTATTAATAAAATCCATGAGTATGCAAAATTGGCCTGAAGAGGTACAGGAACTGGTGCGCCTTGCACTAAGAGAGGATATCGGTTCGGGAGACATCACAACCGAAGCAATTTACAGCGGTAACGAAAATGGTACCGCCCGGCTGGTTGCAAGGCAGGATGGTGTTCTGGCAGGTATTGATCTTGTTTCTTACATATTGGAGCAGGTCAGCAGGGATGTTGTATTCCGTTCATCGCTGCGTGATGGGGAACCCCTTGCCCCCGGGATGGAGATTGCCTTGCTGGAGGGTCCATTGGCGCCTGTATTAAGTGCCGAGCGTACCCTGTTGAATTTTTTGCAAAGAATGTGCGGTATTGCCACCCGGACCAGGGCATATACCCAAAAACTTGCATATACCCGCACAAAAATCCTGGATACAAGAAAAACCGTGCCGGGTCACAGATATCTTGATAAAATGGCAGTTCGTATTGGAGGGGGCACAAATCACCGAATGAGGCTGGATGATCGTTTTTTGATCAAGGAAAACCATATTCGGATGGCCGGTGGTATTTCGAACGCCATTACAGCATGTACAAACTATCGCAACAGGCGGAACACGGACCTGGCCATCGAAATCGAAGTCACCACCCTCGGGGAGCTCGAGGAGGTTATCACGCATGGCGGTGTCGAATACGTTATGCTTGACAACATGGATCTGTCAGCCATGAAACGTGCCGTCTCTCTGGTACAGCGAAGATTTTTTACAGAGGCTTCCGGCAATGTTACACTTGATAAACTGCCGGCAATTGCTGAAACGGGAGTCGACTTTATTTCATCGGGAGCATTGACCCACTCTGTTCCAGCCATGGATATTTCGCTGCTGGTCGATTTACACTGAATACCTCAATTGATTGAGGGCCGGATCCACTATTTCATTTTATAAACAGAAAGCGTTATCGGATATCCGCAACAGAATAGGCTGAAGCTTCACCCGCTGATTACGGTTGTGATGGCAGTTGTTGTTTTCTTCATGTTGGCAACCTGGAGTACACCGCTCTTTTACAGTACAATTGGGGAGTGGGTTCAAAGTTGGCAAAAGGCTGTTTTTTCACATGTTTGCCATCAGCAGCCGGTTCGAAGCTTTGCAATTCAGGGTGTTCCATTGGCTGTATGCAGTCGCTGTACCGGTATCTATAGCGGTCTTTTTCTCGGTGTTGTCCTATTTTCAAACTTTACAGCTTTTTTATATTATTATCGGCATTTTATCATCCGGGTATTTATTGCGGCATCAATGGTGGTGGTGGCTGACGGTTTGGCAAATTTGACAGATATGTGGCAGACACCCAACCATGCAAGATCAATGATCGGCTTGTTTTGGGGCACGACAACCGGTCTTCTATTGGTTTATGCCCTCCTGATACCTCGTAAACATAAATGTGGAGACTTTCACAATGGAACCATCTGAAAACAAAAGTTATTGGAATGCAACCGGAATAGCTGGTGCCATATTCGGTTTTGCCGTTTTTCTGATTTCGCTCATCGGCAGTTATCTGACCATCCACTCAGAGCCATCCGGCAGTTTACTCAGTGGCACTATTCTGGCATCCACTGTTGGGTGTCTGGTGGGTGCATTTGGAGGAGTACTGGCTGTTAAACTTTTCATCAATGAATACGGCCCGGAGATGAAAATCGGTACAGGTGCTATCATAGGTTTGGTAACAGGTATTTTCATAACTCTTATTTATCAGGTGTTAAGTCTGGTGTGGCCGCTTCTGGATCCCGCTTATATTCAGAATCTGCAAACGGCCATTATTGCCAATATCGAAATGATGGATCAGCTGCCGGCTGCCCAGCAAGAAGAGATGATCGACGCCATGTATACACAGATGCAAAACTACTATTCTGCTTCAAATATTCTTCAGGGTCTGCTTTTCGGTTTTCTGTCCAACGGTCTGTTAAATCTGTTAAGTGGCTTACTCGCGGCAAAATTCATGGGTAAACAATCACAGGAAATCCTCCAGTAAAAAAAATATGTCAGATCAAAAGATGGGTGAAATTGAAGGCAACAATGGAGAGAACTACAGCACCGGCTTTATCCATGAACAGAGCTGGGCCGAGCGAAACGGTTTTCCTCTCTGGCTTCTGGCCATTCTTTGGATGATTGTTGCTTTTCTGTTGTTCCAATTGGTCGGCAACGCCTTTGCTGTTGTTTATGTGTTGATGGTCTCGGAAGGGCCGGTCCAGGCACTCGATATGGAGATGTTACTGGAACACATGGATGTCATTTTTATCGGGAATTCGATCAGTCAGATTATATTTCTGGGTGTGGCGACCTGGTTTTTCGTCGGGTTGTCAACTACCGGAAGCCGCTCTTCTTTTATGCGTTTTCGTGTCGACAGCCGGACGCTTCCGGTCGTTCTGCAGACGGCATTGCTGATACTTGTCATGCAGCCGGCAATCTGGCTGTTGTCCTGGCTGAATGCACAGATACCTATGTCCGACAGTTATATGGCATTTGAAGAGACTCAAATGGACATGATAAAAAACTTTTTAACGGGTGATCACATCGTACTTCTGACTCTTTTTCATGTCGCACTGGTCCCATCCGTTTGTGAAGAAATTCTGTTTCGCGGTTATCTTCAAAGAGCACTTGAAAAATCATGGGGCGTGGGTGCGGCGATATTAATTAGCGGACTATTGTTCGGACTTTTTCATATCCGAATCACGCAGTTGATACCTCTTGCAGTGATCGGAATATTACTTGCATGGATCGTCTGGAAGTCAAACAGCATCATTCCGGCCATAGCCGGACATTTTGTCAACAATGGCGGCAGCGTTCTCGCAGCCTCCCTCTATCCTGAATATATGATGGAGCAGCTGAACGTAACTGAACTTCCATCAGTATGGTTATTGTTGGGGAGTATAGGAGGCAGTGCCATATTACTCCGCTACATCCACCAAACCACCAAGCGGGAATAGATTATGTTTAACAAAAAAATTGAACCTGACAAAGTTGATGACTGGAAATGTGTCTATGAAACCAGTGTCGAGAGCGAAGCCGGTCTCGTAGAAGCGTTTCTCAGAGACCATGATATCGATTGCCAGAGACTGTCGAAAAAAGACACCGCATACAATGTGAATTTCGGGGATCTCTCGGCATTATATATCTATGTCCCCAGTGATCAGTCTGATGCAGCGGAGAAAGCCCTGAATGAATGGAAGGAGGGGAAGATATACAAAGGAGATGAGGAAGATACTGATGGGGAAAACCCGGGTACCTGAAATTGTTAAACGGGTTGCCACGGCCCTGGTCGCTGCTCCCGTTTTTCTGTTTCTTATGTGGATGGGAGGATGGTATTTCGTATTGACGCTGATGCTGCTTACAGCGGTAATCCAGCTTGAGATAATGAATATGCTCGATATGGAGGGCATGATCATTCAAAAGACGATGGCGCTGTTTCTCGGTGTGCCGGTACTTCTGATGGCCATAATACCCGAAACCGCGTGGTTGTTCATTCTGGTGCTGCTGTTGGCTGTTTTTTTGATTGAGACGTTCAGTTTCTCAAACAGCGGATGGAATCGGCTCATGGCGGTAACGGTTGCAGGCATAATGGTACCGGCATTCTTTTCAGGACTCTTGATGCTCAGAAATTACGGGGATAATGCCACCGGGTTTATTATCACGTTTACGCTGCTGTTAATGGTCTGGGCCAATGATATATTTGCTTTTTTCGGGGGCAAGTCAATGGGTAAGCATCCTCTGGCGCCCCGTATAAGCCCTTCAAAAACGATTGAAGGATTTATCTGGGGGGTTGTGGGGTCTTTCATCGCACTC
>SLOL01000202.1 GCA_007132495.1 Balneolales bacterium | reverse complement strand
GGAGTCACTTATACAGATACAACAGAATCATCCGACCCGGATTCTCTGGTGGTTCATGCCGAAACTGGATGGAATCTGATCGGTAATCCGTTCGGCGCAACGATTGACTGGGAGGATGCCGTCAACGAGAATCAATGGACCAAAACCAACGTGGACGATGTGATTTACCTCTGGCAAACCGAGGATCCGGGAGGTGGCGATATCTCCGGCGAATACAAGGTGTGGAACGGGATCACCGGGGGCGATTTTGAGTCGCTTGACAACGGGCGAATACCCCCGTTCCAGGCATTCTGGGTGAAGGCGAATGATGATAATCCAGGGCTGACGGTTGAACCGGGGGCCAAGACCACCGGCGGACAGTTTTTGCAAAAAAGCCGGGCCGGCTCAGAAAATCATCAGCTGGTGTTGAACCTGAAAGCCGGCGGACTGGAAACCTCTGCCTTCTTCAGTTTTACCGAGGATGGCAAAATCGGACTGGATAGGCGCGACGGCTATCTGCTGGAACCCATGGCCGACACCTATCTGAATTTCTATTCCGTGGCTCTCATCGACCGCGACGACACGCAGATTCCGCTGGTCATCAATAATCTTCCCAAAAGAAGTGAAAGCGAATACGAGATTCCACTCGGAGTGCGCGGATACAAACAGGGCGAGCCCATCCGCGGAACCTATAATGTGGAACTCAGCTCCAGAACATCGATTCCGGAACACTGGGATGTACGGCTGAAAGACAATGTGACCGGAGAGATAATAGCACTCAACAATCCGGTGGCTCGCCGGGGAAGTGCCAGTGTTTCCCATTCGCGGCAAATCGATTATTTCCCGGGACTTCGTGAGCATGTTGAAGTTCCGTCGATGCAGGATATTATGAAGGAGAGCTCACCTGTCGCCAGTATTCATCCGGTGCACGAATCCAGACAGGACGGGGTTGAAGGTTCATCGGAAAGCACGGGTTCAGAAAACACGGGTTCGAACGACAAGGGCCCGGAAAATTCGGGCTCGGTTACCGGCTACGCAGACAAGGAGTTTCCGTTCACATTGTTTATCACACCCGATGAACTTGAAGATGGCGATGTGCCCAACCGGTTCTACCTGAACCAGAATTATCCGAATCCTTTTAACCCGAATACGACCATTGAATTCGGACTCCCCGACGATAGTGACGTGCGGATCGTGGTTTACGATATTCTCGGGCGACGGGTGCAGACACTGGCCAATGAACGTTTTGATGCGGGAGTGCACTCGGTCACCTTCGACGGAACCCGCTATGCCAGCGGCGTCTATATCTACCGCCTGCAGACTTCGGAACAGGCGATCACCCGGAAAATGACCCTGATCAAGTGAACAGAATACAGAATACAGAATACAGAATACAGAAGGCAGAAGACAGAAGACAGAAAACAGAAGACAGGAATCAGGGGTTCCGGGTTGGTATAAATATGCGTAGGTTTTTTGGCCGGGTATGATGTTGTCGGTCAAGTATCGATGATGACTCGGCTTGGTTCCGGTCATATGTTTACTAATAGACTGTCGGCAATGATACTGCCAGCAATCATAAGGACTAACGGCATTCAAAAAGGCAACTATTAGCACAAACGGGTTCTGTACATTTGCGTAAATTTGCTACCAAGGCTGATCAGGTTGACACTGACGTCACTGCATCAGGTAATTTCCATAACCTGGAATCGTAAATGTAATTCCGGAAACGGAACCATAGGCAAAGTATCGTATTTTGAATGTAACTTTGGCAGGTGCTTTCGTTTTGTGGATGCTGCTCCAATATTTGTTGGTGTGGTCTGGATGTTGCATAATCCGCCCCCGGGATATGGATGTAACAGTAACAGGAGTTATCTTGAAGAGAATGTAGTTGTGATATATTGTAAACCAGCAGCGTTGTTTTCCTTATGAGATTTGCCGATTACGCGAAATTGTATCTGACGGCCGGCGACGGCGGACCCGGAATGGCCCACTTCCGGCGCGAAAAATTTGTTCCTAAAGGTGGCCCCGACGGTGGTGACGGCGGCGATGGCGGAAGCATTATCCTCAAGGGTGACCCGCATATGAATACACTGCTCGATCTTCGCTATAAAAAATTCCTGAAAGCGAAAAAGGGTCAACCGGGCGGCTCCTCTCAGAAAAGCGGAAAAAGGGGCGAGGATGTAATCCTGCGCGTGCCGCTCGGTACGGTCGCCTACGAGCACGAAACCCGCCGCTTTCTGGGTGAAGTGGTGGAGCCCGGGGAGCAGCTGGTCCTGGCCAAAGGGGGCAAGGGGGGACTCGGCAACGTCCATTTCAAATCTGCCACCAACCAGACCCCCGACTATGCTCAGCCCGGTGAATCCGGCGAGGAGATCGTCGTGGAGATTGAACTTAAATTGATTGCCGAAGTCGGACTCGTAGGCTTTCCCAACGCCGGAAAAAGCACACTGCTGGCTTCGCTCTCCGCCGCGCGACCGAAAATCGCCGACTATCCGTTCACCACACTTGAGCCGAATCTGGGTGTGGTGCAGATGGCCGACCACCGAAGTTTCGTTATGGCCGATATTCCCGGCATCATCGAAAAGGCCCACGAAGGAAAAGGACTCGGCCTGCAGTTTCTGCGGCACATCGAACGCAATAACGTCCTGCTGTTTGTCATAAGCGCCATGAATGATGTTGAGGAGGAGTACAGGATCCTCTGTGGTGAACTGGAGTCCTACCGGAAAGATCTGCTGGACAAACCACGCCTGGTCGCCGTAACCCATATGGATCTTTTCCCCGATCATCAGCCGGAGCAGGAGTTCAACCTGGATGCGCCATATGTAATGGTATCCGCGGTATCCGGTCATAACATGGATTTGCTGAAGGAGCATTTATGGGATATGCTGAATG
>SLOL01000007.1 GCA_007132495.1 Balneolales bacterium | reverse complement strand
GACGAAAATTTGTGATCCGCCGGTTTCAGTCAACCGATCAGTAACGCTGTTAGATTGACCCTATAGTTCAAGTGGATAGAACAAGAGCCTCCTAAGCTTTAGATCCAGGTTCGAGTCCTGGTAGGGTCACCGAGTTCTAAACAGCGTTTCTGACCTATATGGCCAGAAACGCTGTTTTATTTTGAAGGTCCAAGTATGACAATTCTGTTTAACTCCTCTTTACCCTGCCGCTTGTCACATTCCGGTATAATTCGGCCATTTTGTGATTGGAATTGAAATACTCCCTTCAATTCCTAACTGATCCATTGTTTTTCCGTCCCAAAGTTTATTGCTTTTTGATACTTACCCCCCAGGATTTGCAAATGATCCGAGACAATGCCTATTACAAATAGTGCAACTCAGCCAGCTTTTCGCCAACCACCTTCCCTTGATAAATAACCGGCAATTGTATTACTTGTCTTTTAGAGGTGAGTGCAGGAGTTGACTTATTCAGGCGGTACAGGAAGTACAGGAGGGAGAAAAAGTATTCGGTACAGAACAAGGAGGTTCTATGAAAGGGGAAATGAGGGTATCGACCAAAAATACAGGATCAGGGAAATCTGCCTGCCGGTCCGGCATGGATTGTTCATATATGGGAAGACGGCAATTTCTCATGCGAACCGGCCTGTTGGCGGGTGGGGCAACGCTGGCTCTGAACACCGGCTTATTCAGATGGAGCACACAGAAGGTAATGGGTCGACCGGCAATGCCCGGGGAAGGGACCGCTCAGCCGCTGATCCGGATAGGTTTTATCCAGTCACCTCCGGGAACTTATCTGGAGACAGGCTGGCCCGGTATGGAATACGACTCCGATGCCAGTCAGGCGTTGTATACAAGTACTCTGGAACAAGCCGCCGGCCGGGATAGAGTCCGGTTGGATATCCGTGACGAACGTATCGGTGATGACGCTACCATGGATGCTTTCCTGGAGCGGTCACTGGAACGGGATGCGGACGGCGTATTGCTGATTAACATGGAGGCCCAGACCTACGGCATGCAAGGGCTGTACCGGATTCTGGAGCAGCGTGGTGACCGCAAACTTCCGGTACTCGGTTTTGTTCCGCACGGTACGCTCCACCATCACCCCGGCGACTACACGCCGTTTCGGGAAGCACCCTATTGTTTTCTGGCCGCCAGTGCGGATATCGGGTGGCTGGACACCGGTCTGCGCCTGCTGAATGCCCGGTGGCAGATGGCGAATACCCGTCTCGCTGTGGTGACCGGTGAAGAAGACCGGGAAGAGGTACTCGATCCGCTGGGTACGGTTATCCGCTATGTTCCCATGCAGCGGTATATGGAAATCGAGGCGGAAACCGAAGGTGCCGAAGAGATCGAAGGCATCGCACGGACTTACCTGGAAAACGCCAGGGATGTAGCCGAACCCACGGAAGGGGAGGTGTATGAGGCGGCCCGGGCATATGTGGCCAACCGCCGGCTGATGGATGAAACCGGATGTCACGGTCTGTCGATCGACTGCTTCATTCCGGTCACCAGCCGCCGGATCCTTCCGCCCTGCCTGGCATTCATGCAGCTGCTTGATGAAGGCAGTGTAGGCGTCTGCGAGGCCGATATCTTTCCGGGATTAACCATGCTGCTGAGCCGTTATTTGTTCGACAAACCCGGCTTTCTTCACAATCCTATCCACGATACAACGCAAAACCTCTATGCGGGAGGTCACTGTACCGCACCTACCCATATGGGAGGATTGGGAAAAGAGCCCGAACCGTATATCCTGCGCAGTCATCATGAAGCCGGCTTCGGTGCTGTTCCCCAGGTGCTTTTCACCGAAAATCAGCCGGCCACTCTGTGGCGGTTCCTTTCCCCCGGTCGACTGATGATCTCGACGGGTGCCATTCTCCGGAATGTGGACACCCAACATGATGACGGCACAGGCGGATGCCGCACTTCGTTCCTAATGAAAATGGACGACATCCGGGACGTACGTCAGATACGCGAACACCACAAGATTCTCACCTACGGCCGGCATTTGCACACCGTCCGGGCATGGGCGCGGCTCTCCGGTGTGGCACTGGAGGACGTCACGGGTGGCGAAGTGATGTAGTGCAAAGGTATAAGCTCAAGCCGCAGATATTATACTCTCAACAAAATTAATAAACCTGCCATGTGATGTGGATTTTTTACATTTTTATAACCGACATGAACCCGATTCGATGGCTGACACTTCTTTCTGTTTGCGCACTGGTAACATGGACACCGGCTGCAGGACAGACTGCCGGACAGAGCCCGACCTTCTCAATTGAGCTGGAAAGCGGTCCTGTGTGGCAAAGTTATAACGACGTAGAGATCCCGAACGATGGCACTGCGACCCGCTTCTCGCTGTACGACCTGGCGGGAAGCGGTCCCTGGTTCGCGAATCGCGTGTACTTCACCTGGAACCCGGGGCATAGACACGGATTGCGCCTATTAGTCGCCCCCTTCTCGCTGTCGGAATCCGGGGTGCCGAACTCGGAGATCCGTTTTGCCGGTTCCGACTTTGCTGCGGGGCAATTGACGGAAGCAACCTACACGTTCAATTCATATCGAGTGAGTTATCGTTATCGCTTTCATGATTCTGATCGAACAAGAGCCTGGATCGGCTTCACGGGGAAGATTCGTGATGCGGTTATCGCACTTGACCAGAATCAGGTCGGGAGCAGGAAGACGGATTTCGGGTTTGTGCCCCTGCTCCACGTCGCCGGCGAATGGTCGATCAATACTCGTTGGAATGTGAGCCTGGATGCCGATGCTCTTGCCGGAGGACCGGGACGCGCTGCTGACGCCGCTTTAAAACTTGGATACAATATTGGTGAGAGATGGAACATCCGGATGGGGTATCGTACCGTGGAAGGGGGCGCTGATGTTGAGGAGGTCTACACGTTCGCATGGCTGCACTACGCATTGCTCTCGTTGTCCTGGAGGCGGTAGAAAATTAACCATGGACGATATCCGGAAATGAAACTTACGGCCTGATCCGGTTTATCGTGATCTCGGGTTCATCTTCGTACGCCTGTTCAAACAGGGTGGTAACCTGTTGCGGCTCCTCAATTCGCCTGGCGTTGAATTGGGTGGTTGCCCGGCCTTCAATGCGCAGTTTCTCTTTGAATGAAGACGACGGGTCTTCGCCTGACCCGATGCCGGAATCATCATAATTGCTGAAAATGCAGTACAGATCACACCCGACAAGATGACGTTCACGATCGATATCATGAATCATTGCAACATAAGAGGCCATCTCACTTTTTGAAGCGATGACCCGTACCCGGTAAAATCGTGGAGGAGAATATTTCAAAGCAGAGTAAAACAGTTATTCAGGGAGACAACGGCCAATATATCCTTTAAACACCCCATGTATCAAGTTGTGAATTTTCCGGATACCATCGGGCCCGTCGAACTCCATATCCTGTTCGTGCACCAATTTCGTGCACCAATGTCGTCAGATCCGAAAATCATAAAAGGGTGGTGGGTCAGATCCTTCCGGATCTGCTTAATAGTATGACAAAATTTTACGACTATTAAACAATTATAATTTGCGTATATGGCTGCAATTTAAGAAGATAGGGGCAATTTTCTGCACGCAGGAAAACCCTGCAAACGGGCGGCGGTGCATTCATCACGGTGCTTTGTGTGTTCGTTTCTTCTGCCGCCGATTTTGGTCAATTATTGATTCGCCTTAACACAAGTCACAAATTAAAACTTACGGAGGGTATTACATGAAGAATCGTCTACTGATTCTGTTCATCATATGTGGGTCACTACCGGCTCTGTTGCCGAATACAAATCTTCACGCGCAATCGGATCCGGATCGACGCCACCAGCTGCGGTCGTTTTCAGCCGAACAGTCCGCCAAATGGCAGGAAGACCGCCGCGAGGTGCTTGATTATGCCGAAAGAACCGGTATCGATGTGCGAAAAGAGCTCGATGACGGGCGTGTTATGGAGCTGATGCGTTTCGAGAACGGTTTTCCGGTGTATTACGTGACCCGGAATCGCAGCAGCGCCGTCACCTCTTCGGTCATTGAAATCTGGCCTGGCGGAGAGACGGGGCTGGACCTGACCGGCGACGGACAAATGCTTGGAATTTGGGAAGGGGGCGTACCGGATACCGGTCATCAGGAATTCACCGACAACCGGTTAATTATCCGGGATCAGGTCAGCAGCTCGGATCACGCCACCCATGTCGGCGGTACCATGATTGCTGCAGGGGTAAACAACGATGCAAAAGGGATGGCCCATGAAGGCGAATTACTGGCCTACACCTGGAGTAATACACTGTCCAAAATGGCCGATGCAGCCGACCAGGACAACCTGCAGGTAGCCAATCACTCCTGGGGATCAATCAGAGGCTGGAGCGATCGCCACGACCCCGGAAACTGGCGTTGGTACGGTGATCCCGATATAAGCGAAACCGAGGACTACCTGTTCGGCTTCTACTCGGAAACCAGCCGGGAATGGGACGAGCTGGCCAATAATGCCCCCGAACTGGTGATGGTCAACTCTGCCGGCAACACCCGGCTAAGCGGACCTGATGAACAACCGGTTTCCCATGAAGTTTGGGATTCGAATGAACAAGATTGGGTAACATCGACCACCGAGCGGGACCTCGACGGTGCACCGCATGGATACAAAACTATCGGCTCGAAATCGACGGCCAAAAATGTATTGAGTGTGGGGGCGGTTCATCCCATAGAAGACGGATACGAGCAGCCGGGCGATGTGGCGCTGGGCTCGTTCAGCAGCTGGGGGCCTACGGACGACGGACGTGTTAAACCCGATATCGTCGCCCAGGGCACCAATGTCTATTCTGCGGTCACAGGAAGCAGCAGCTACGGAACCATGCAGGGCACATCCATGTCCGCACCGGTGGTCAGTGGAACGGTGGCCCTGCTGCAGGAACTCTACCGTGACCTGTATCAGGAAGATCCGAAATCGGCAACCATCCGTGCATTGATGTTCCATACCGTGGATCAGGCCGGATTCAACGAAGGGCCCGACTACCGATTCGGCTGGGGCCTGTTGAACGGACAGCGGGCAGCGGAAACCCTGAATGCCGCATCCCAGTCAAACAGTGGTCACGTGGTCATGGAAAACGAGCTGGATCAGGGGCATACTTTCGAATATACCATCACTTCCGATGGTGAAGCCCCGCTTCAGGCCACCATCGCCTGGACGGATCCGGAAGGCGAACCGCCCTCAGCCCAACTCAATCCGGATGATATCATGCTGGTCAATGACCTTGACCTTCGCATCGAGGGGCCAAACGGAGAGACCCATGAGCCTTTTGTACTGGATCCCGGTAATCCTGATCAGCCGGCCACAACCGGGGACAATATCCGTGACAACGCGGAAAAAGTGCTGGTGGAGGACACCCAGGAAGGCGAGTATATCGTCCGGGTCACCCACAAGGGTAATCTGGACGAAGGAACCCAGCCGTTTTCATTGATCATAAGTGATGATGTTGATCAGCCCTTTGTCATACCTTTTGCCGGCGGGTTGGGCACCGAAGCCGATCCCTTTCAGATCGCCACCGCAGATCAGCTGGGCGAGGTGGCCAACTACATGGGCAATCATTTCGTCGTGACGGATGACATTGACGCGGCCCCCCTGGGTGATGTTGAACCGATCGGTACCTACTACCCTTCGACACATGATGGTGTCTATTTCGAGAATACATTTGACGGGAACGGACACGTCATTTCCAATCTGTCGGTCCACAATGATGACGGAAACACCGGCATGTTTGCGGCCATTTCCAGTAACGCCGTTATTGAAAATCTTACACTGGAGAATATCCAGGTGGTTTCCGAAGGAGGGAATATCGAAACCGGAGGTCTGGCCGGCCGCATTTTCGGCGAGGTGCGCAACGTGCATGTAACCGGATCGGTCGAGAGCGACGACAATTTTGTCGGTGGCATTGTTGGTCTAAGCTGGAACGGGCATATCAGCAACAGCACTTCCGGGGTGAACGTGACCGGACAGGCCGGAACCGGAGGCATTCTGGGCTCCAACTCCGGCGGAGGCAGCGCCGAACTGTTGAATTCACACACCACAGAACATGCCGATATATCCGGATCGGGTACGGTTGGCGGAGTGCTGGGCCGGAATTCCGATGGTACAGTCGCGGATGTTTCCAATTACGCCAATGTAACCGGATCCGGCGGAGGTGTCGGAGGTGTTATCGGAAGTAATGCCGACAAACTTGAAAATGCCTATAATACAGGAGATGTTGAGGCTGGTGGCCAATCGATGGGCGGGATTGCCGGTATCAATTCAGGTACGATCCATCGTGCTTTTAATAGCGGTAGCTTTACGGCCAATGATTTTACAGGTGGCGGTATCGTTGGACAAAACACCAGCTCCGGGGTCCTGCAGGATGCCTACAACACCGGTGACGGCACCACTTCCGGATATGGGGGAGGTGCAGTCGGATGGAATAACGGCGGCACCTTGAACAGCTCCTACAGTACAGGATTTACGGATACCGGTTTCAACACCGCCGGACTGATCGGTAACAACGAGGGTACGGTCAACGACAGTTACTGGGACGAAGACTCCAGAGGAGATGGCGAGGGCGTCGGCGACGGATCCACGGATGGCGTTGAAGGATTAACCGAAGATGAAATAACCGGTGCGGCCGCCCAGGACAATATGACCGGTCTGGATTTTGTGGAGGTCTGGGAAACGGTTGAAGCCGGCGACACAGATGCCGAATCCGATGGCTATCCCATTCTCCAGATTCTGGACAGACAACAGCAAATAGATGCTCAACAACAGCAGGAACCTTCCATCGTAGAACTGCATCTTCCCGAAGATGAAGCGGTTTCCGTCGCGACCGAACCCGAACTGGCCTGGAATGCCGCGGACCGTGCCGAAACGTATCATCTGCAAGTAGCCGATGAGCCGGATTTCAGCGATCCGCTGGTTGATGAAGAGGGGATTTCGGACACCCAATACCAGCCTGGTCTGGAGCTTGACAATGAGACCACCTACTATTGGCAAGTCCGGGCCCATAATGACAACGGCTTTGGCAACTGGAGCGAGGCCTGGTCTTTCACCACGACCATTGATGCTCCCGGTATCGTCGAACTGGATACTCCTGAAGACCAGTCGACCGGCATATCCGTAACACCGCAGCTACAGTGGCACGAATCCGACAGAGCCGCGGAGTATCAACTGCGAATTGCCGGGGATTCCGGTTTTGAAGACATCATTACGGACATCTCCGGAATTACCGGTATCTCAGTCACTCCTGATGAGCTACAATACAACACCACCTACTACTGGAAAGTCAGAGCCCATAATACCGGAGGAGAGAGCGAATGGAGTGACACATGGTCTTTCTCGACGGAATACGGGTTGGATGCACCTGTTCTCGCACAACCTGAAGAGGATGCTGAAGACGTCTCCGTACCCGCATATTTCCACTGGCAACCGGTCGATGAGGCCACCGATTACAAGCTGCAGGTAGCCACGGATGAAGACTTTGACAATCTGCTGGATATCAGTGACTCAGAAATGGTAGCTGAACAGGCTGCGGACGATGCTGAAACACAATCAAAAGAGTGGACCATCTCGCAAAAAGTAGAGTCGCTTGATTTTAGCAGTGAATACTTCTGGCGAGTCAGGGCCTTCAACGATGATCATACAAGCGGCTGGAGTGAAGAAAGGAGCCTGACAACAGAAGGTGCTCCGATCACCACACCTGTCACATTGACTTCACCCGATGACGAAAGCAGCGAAATTCCGTTCCCTGTGGAACTGTCCTGGGAGGAATTTGAGGATGCCGATCATTACGATATCCAGATTTCGGAATCGTCCGAATTCAGATCCTTCCACAGCGAAACTGAATTTGAAGGAAACAGCCTCAGCACCCCTGACTTGAAAGATACGACCGCCTATTTCTGGAGAGTCAGAGCGACGGCAGGCGGTGAAAAGTCCGTCTGGTCGGAGGTATGGAGCTTTGAAACCGGCTATTCTGTTGACGATATAGCCCGGTCACCGGAACTTGTCACACCTGAAGACCAGGCGGAGCGTGAGCCGTTGGCGGTCTACCTGGTTTGGCAAGGTGTGGAACATGCCGGGCGGTATGAAGTGCATGTAGCCACCGATGATCAGTTTGACGAAATTGTATATCCGGAAACCGAGTCTTTATCCAAAGCGGTTTCCGGCGTTACAGAGCTCTCAACAAATCAGCAAAACGGCGGCCTTCATGCCTTGCACCTGGAAGACCTGGATTATCATACCACCTATTTCTGGCGGGTCAGAGGGGTGAATCCCAACAGCGATGGCGCATGGTCGGAGACTCACGCCTTCACTACGGTTCGCCAAACGGACGAAGGTCCGGTACTGGTGTCGCCGGATGACCAGGAAGAGCAGCTGCCTTTTCCCGTTACCCTGAAGTGGCACGAGTATGAGGACGCCGGCCATTACGATGTACAGATCTCCGAAACGCCGGATTTCAACTCCATTATCGGCGAGGCAGGCCATCAAGACACTACTTATACCTCCGGTACTTTGAAAGACACCACCGCCTACTACTGGCGGGTCCGTGCCACGGTGGATGAGCAGAAAACAGCCTGGTCGGAACCCCGGACATTTACCACCGGTTATGAGACTCCTCCCATAACGGATGCTCCCGAATTGAGCGAGCCCGGAGACCAGTCCGGTGATGTAGAGCTTCCGGTAGCTTTATCGTGGCAGCCGTACGAAGATGCCGATCACTACGACATCGAGGTGTCACGGTCACCACAATTTGACACCACCCGGGCGATACGTCATCACGAAAGTACCAGTTATGAGGTAGCCGATCTTTCGGACAGCACCACCTACTTCTGGAGAGTCCGTGCCACGGTGGATGAGCAGAAAAGTACCTGGTCTGAGGTATGGAGTTTTGAAACGGAGCTCCGTGTTCCGGAAGTGCCTGCGTGGGAGCCCGAAGATGAGCAGGAAGATGTACAGACCACGCCTAAACTGGTATGGGGAACAAGCTCCAGAGCAGACACCTATCATCTGCAGCTATCCGGGGAGGCGGATTTCGGTGATAATGTCCTTGACATTCAGAACATTCCGGAAACCGAGTACCAGGTATCCGAGGAGCTTGAATCCGGAAAAACCTATCACTGGCGCATCAGAGCCGGTAATGAGTCCGGATACTCGGACTGGTCAGAGTCCCGCAGTTTCACTACCGCTGAGCCAACTGTGGCGGATCATGCTGACCTCCCTGACACCTATGAACTTCGGCAAAACTACCCAAATCCTTTCAACCCGACCACACAGATCAGTTATTCCTTGCCTGAACAGGCTCATGTGAGGCTGGAAGTTTACAATGCACTGGGACAGCTGGTAGCATCACTTGTAAACGAAAACAAAAGCGCGGGCAGGTATGAGATAAGTTTTGATGCGACAAACCTGGCCAGCGGCATATATATTTATCGTCTGGAGGCGGGTGACTTCGTCGAAACACATCAAATGATGCTGGTCAAATAAGGAAATAGCATCAAATGACTGCGGAAGTATTTAAATGATTGGGTGGCTGTAATACAAGCAGTCATCCAATCATTTGGTCTGTTACGGAAAGCATCCTAATCTCTCCGACATTCCGGCAGCTGCTACAAGTCCTATATAAGCCGGAACCGTAGACGGATGTAAGCCCCGTGGTCATTGCCCATTTCAAGCTTTCCCTTGAGCTGCTGACTCAGTCCATGGATCAGGTGAGAGCCCAGGGAATCACCGGTGTGATCCGTCAGCATATTTTCCGGCATGCCGATTCCGTCATCTTTGTAGTACAGCTCGCAGTATTCTCCATTCAAAGTAAAGCTGAGCGTGATATTTCCTTCGGAACGCTTCGGGAATGCATGCTTAAAGCCGTTGGTCAGTATCTCGTTGACGAACAGTCCGCAAGGTACTGCCTGGGTGATTTCCAGATAGATTTCATCGGTCCGGACGGTGGTGTTGATCCGCTGACCGGAATCCGTGTAGTGGTTTTCTATATAGGCAGCCAATTCCTGGAGATACCTTCCGAACTCGATCTCGGCAAATGTGTCTGTCTGGTAAAGTTTTTCGTGGATCATGGACATGGATCTGATCCTGTTTTCGCTTTCCGTAAGCACCTCTGCAACGGCCGGATCGGACTGCTCCTGGGCTTTCAGGGATAGCAGGCTGGAAATGACCGCCATATTGTTTTTAACCCGGTGGTGGATCTCTGACAGCAAAACATTCTTCTCCTTGAGCGACTTCCGGATCGCCTCTTTGGAGAACCGCGACTCGGTAATATCATGAGCAAAAGTTATGACCTGCTCAACACGTCCGTCACTGTCATACAGGGGAGAAGCCGTAAGGCTGAGGTATATCGTGGAGCCATCTTTTCGCTTTCTTTCCAGCTCAATACCGCTCATATGCTCCCCGGACAATACCCGGTCCAGCAGCTCATAATGGTCATTATACTGCTCTTCCGGTATATCGGGTGCCGGTTTGCCAAGCACATCACCTCTTGACCAGCCCATAATCTGTTCAGCCGCCCTGTTCCACAATGTAAGATACCCGTCGGTATCCGTCACCGTAATAATCATCGGAGAGCTCTCGATCAACGCTTCAAGCCGCTGGTTGTTTTGCATCATCATAAGCTCCGCTCTCTTGCGCTCGGTCAGGTCGTACATTGTTCCGTAAATATGGTGGGAGCTGCCGCCGGGATCCTTCATGACATGACAGGTCCATTCCAGCCAGCGGACCGATCCCTTCTTTGTGATAAGGCGGAATTCCGTCCGCGGAATACCCTGCTGCTTTTTCACCATTTTTTTAAAAGTGGTCGACACACTTTCAAGATCGTCCTTATGAATAAAGTCGTTGATGTTCCGGCCAATACAATCCGATAGGGTGTAGCCGGTGATGGTCTCCCAGGCCTTGTTCAGATACCGGAACACACCCTCCTGGTCGGCCTTGAAAACCACCTCCTTGATATTACCAACCAGCGTCCCGTATTGATCCTTGTTTTCACGCAAAGAGGTCTCCACCTCGGATTTCCGGATAAAGTGGCCGAGAGCACTGGAGATGGTTTTCACTACCTGCAGGATATCGCCGTTCCATTGGTCGTCATTGGCGCAATTGTCAAATCCCAGCACGCCCCAGAAACGGCCTTCAACATGAACCGGAGCCAGCATAGTGACACGGACCTTCGTCTTTTTGAGCAGACTTTGCAGGGAGCCACTGGTCTGATTCGTGACAAGTTGAACAATATTTCCCTCCTCGAGTTGT
>SLOL01000046.1 GCA_007132495.1 Balneolales bacterium | reverse complement strand
TTCGGTAGCGGTTTCGCCATAGTTACGAGTCGTTGTGACATGGATATCCGGACTGATCAGCGCCCCGTCGAGACGTTCCACCATGGTGTCGATCTGATTGGCAATAGTCATCGCATCGGCACCCTTGCGCTTGGCCACCGATATGGTAACAGCCGGGAACGTGCTCCCGGCCGGCATTCCCGAAAGCAGTGAGGAGGCGGGTCCTTCGGTATGCGAAACATAATTTTGCGGCTCTCCGGGTCCATCTCGAACGTCGGCTACATCACGCAGTTGTATGGGATCGCCATCCCTGACATCCAGCACCAACGAAGCGACATCCTCCGCCGATTCCAGAAAATTACCGGTTTGAACCAGGAACTCTTCATCATTTTGAGAGAAACTGCCGGACCGGAACTCCTGATTGGCGGCCTGTACGGTTTGTGCAACCCTGAGCGGGTCTATTTTGAAAGATGCCATCTTGTTCTTATCCAGAACAATTTCAACTGTCCGGGTACGCCCGCCATGTATTCTGGTCTCAGCTACATCATAGATGGACGTTATCTCGTTATCCAGCTCACTTGCCACTCTGCGAAGGTCATAGTCGTCATGTAATTCGCTCCAGAGAGTAAGCGTTACAATCGGCACATCATTAATGGAGCGGGACTTGATGAGCGGCATGGTTACCGGCTCCGGCTTGGTATCCATGAACTTCATGATCTCGTTATACAACCGGACCAGGCTTCTTTCAACATCCTCTCCCACATAAAACCGTGCTGAAACCATCGCCTGTTCGGGCATTGAGGTCGAGTATACATATTCAACCCCGGAAATATTTGCGAGAATCTTCTCCAGGGGAATGGCGATTCGGTTTTCCACCTCTTCAGGAGATGCACCCGGATAACCGACATATATATCGGCCATGGGTACATCGATTTGCGGCTCCTCTTCGCTTGGTGTCAACCAGACGGCATATACCCCAATCGCAATAAATGCAATCATCAGGAGCAACGTCAGCCTTGAATCGATAAATGCCCGGGCAATTTTTCCTGCTAAGCCTGTTTTCATAAATTTCGTGTCAATAAATAAGGGTTATAAACTCTGTGCAAATTATCTTGTTGAAAGCAACTGTCCGTGTCGGACGGGCTGTTCAGACCCGGCTACATAAGACTCTCCTGCGGCGAGTCCGGATACAATCTCAACATCCTCCCCGTAGTCGTGACCTGTTCTGACCCAGCGGAGCACCGCCCGCTGATCGGAAGAAAGTGTGTAAATGCCGGTGAGCTGTCCCCTTTCAACCAAAGCGGAGCGGGGAACAAGCAACGCAGGCTGATCTTCCAGTGCCACCGAAACCTCTGCAAACTGCCCGCTTTTCAGGCTTCTGATGCGTTGATCGCCCGCCAATTCCGCTTCAATGGCATACTGTCGACTGGCTGGATCACCAACCCGGCTGATGGAAGTCAGTCTTGCCTGCGCATGATGAATATCAGCTGAGGCAACAGACACGGCCACTTCGAGTCCGGCTTCCACCCGGTTGATGATATGCTCAGGTACGGCAGCCGTTATTTTAAGCGCATCGGGATCTGCTATCGAAACAATCGGGCGGCCCGGAGTAGCCATATCACCCTCTTTGAGATATTTGCTGCTAACAATCCCTTTAAATGGAGCTCGGATAACGGTATATCCCAGCATCTCATCCACTTCCCGCAGGCCGGCCTCAAGAGCCTCCATATTCGCTCGGGCTATTTCGTACATGGTGGATATATCATCCAGCTCCTTTGATGTAGCGCTCTCTTCGGCATAGAGGTTCTGAATGCGCTCATAGTTTTTTCTTGTGTTTTCCAGGTTGGCCTCAGCCTGAATCTTGTTTGCCTCGAGCTGATTTTGCTGTGCCAGAATCTGATCATCTTTCACCCTGGCAAGTATATCTCCTTTGCGCACCTCATCACCAACATCCACAAGGACCTCGGTCAATGTACCCATTAAGATCGTACTCAGATTTGACCGGTTTTTGCTCTCAACCTGACCCGGAAACCGGTGAGTACTTTCAGAACTTCGCGTTTCTGCGGTTTCTACGTCCACTTGCACCCGTGATTCGGCCGCCTGCTGATCCGTACCGGATCCGCAACTTGTCACCATAAGCCCGGCCATTACAAACAGAGGTAACATAACTAATGTGGTACTTCGTCTTTTCATAACTCTATCCTTTTCGGTCTTTGTGTGTTTAAATATTCGTTTCCAGCAACATTTCCAGGGCAGCGATACTCATGTTGTATTTATATCGCGCCATAATTTTTTTAAGCCGGGCTTCTGCAAGTTTGGTTTCGGCTTCGAGCAGATCCGTGGTTCGCTCCAGGCCTTCATTGTAGCGGTTTGTCCGTATGCGCACATCCTCGGAGGATTGCCGGATGGACTCATCGGTGACGGCCAGCTCCTGTTCTGCGTGTTTAAGGTTACGCAATGCCTGACGCACCCGGTTCTCCTGATCAAAGCGATTGTTTCGTTGCATCGACTCTGCCTGACGCAGACCGGCACGTGCCTCATTCACTTTTCCGGCTTTACGGTATCCTGAAAAAAGATTCCAGGACAGATTTGCTCCAATCATGTAGGAGGACGCGTCAAAACCGACAAAGTCATTGTCATTAAATTCATAAGTTCCGAAAAGATTCACCGATGGCAGGAAACTGACCCGCGCTGACTTGACCATCTTTTCAGCTGCTTCCACCTGGTGTGCTATCGCTCTGGTACGGGCGTTTTCAATTTCCTTTACGGCCTCGGTTTGTTCAAGATCCGGCGCAGCAGGTAAGCCAAGTTCATCCTCCGGATGAATGACAACAGAGCCATCCATACCCAGAATCAGCGCCAGTTCTTCACGGACTGAAGACAGATCGTTTTCAATATTCATTTTCCGGCTTTCCATCTCCAGCTCATAAACACGTGCG
Organism: Balneolales bacterium; assembly: GCA_007132495.1. Lineage (GTDB taxonomy): Bacteria > Bacteroidota > Rhodothermia > Balneolales > Natronogracilivirgulaceae > SLOL01. The sequence goes on along the minus strand of SLOL01000046.1, from coordinate 8,394 downwards.
GAAAGGAAGTCCTCTTTGCTCAACATCCCCTGTTCATAAAAGTTACGAGCCTGACGACGATGCTCACCTGCGGTTTTAAGAGCCGATTCAATAACATCCAGCTGCCGCTGATGCAAAACCAGATTGTAGTAATACTCCTGTACCTGATAGCGCACATAGGATTTGGCTCCTTTCAATTTTTCGTCGGCCGCTTTACTTTGACTTCTTACCGCTTGTCTTTGCAAGTACCTGTCTGCGTTGACCAGGGGCTGACGCACCTGAAAGCGGGCCGCATAGTTTTCATAAGATCCCGGATCATTCAACAATGCAGGGTTAAAATCCTGCTGGCCTACCACCTCCTGCTTGAGTTTGAAGCCGAATACATTCAATGGGTCATTTGTAGATATGGCATCGTACTCAAACGAAAGTTGCGGAAGGAAAACAGCACGGGTTTGTTGATACCGGGCACGGAACATTTCTGCCTCATAACCCGCCTGTTCAATGGTAAAGTTCTGATCTAACGCCAGGTCTATCGCTTCGATCAAACCAAGTGAAACCGTTTGAGCCCGGCTTTCATGTTCTTGTGCTTGAACATGAGAAAGTCCCGTGCTCAAGACAAAAAAGGTCAGAATCGTTACCTGCCTGATTCTGGTAAAAATGGAATTATTGGTAATCATTGAGTTGCTATTTTACGGTCATTGTACGTTGATGTTCGGGGTATAGGGACCATATATGTACCGGATTTACTAAAGTTCAGGATGTGGGCCGGATATTCAGCGCCGGCCCGAATGCTAATAAATATAAATATTTATATATTTATATACAAATACACCTGAGCATCCGATGTATTGCCGTGGCGCAATTACAAGACAAATCAAATGATGCTGAAGTAATCTCCCGAGAAACCGCATCCGCACCCAGGATTCGTAGGAATCGGATGTGATCGATCGATTGAAAGAGAAAAAATCGGATTGCCGGGCCCCGCCTGAATTGTTAAGCCCTGTCCGAATTGCTGAATATATCCGAATTGCTGAACCCTCTACGGGTTCAGTTCTTTTTCCGGTTCATCATCCAGACCACAAATTTCCGGAGAAACCGGGGAGGATACCGGTACCCTTTGGTTGCCAGCCGCCGTCCCATGGAAGGGTACTCCTCTTTTTGGGCCATTGCTGCTGCAGCATGAGAATTATGACAAAATTCACAGTCATTTAAACTGGAAACATAAGCGGCAATCAGTTCACGCTCCCCCCGATCGAGTCCGGACGGACCTTGGAGTATAGTCTGAGCCAGATTACTCAGGGCCTTTCCGGTAGACCCCTTGTAAAACAGCAAATCCAGGATTCCGGGCTGATTGACATCGGTTTGGATATAGGTCATCGTTTTTCCAAATAGCGTTACAAGTTTTCATTATTCGGCATCAGCAAACCGGGCATCGCCGGTCAGTTCCAATACACCGTACTTCTTCTGCCGGGCTCAGACGGGCTCAGTCCGGTCTCCCGGCAATCCGGCTAAAAATTACCGGTTTTTCACCATGAAGCCGGTTAACAGGATTTTCGGCATAAGTATAAGAAAATTCAAAAATAATCACGCGGACAATTCTAATCCCGGGGTAAGCAAGTCGGGGGCCATTGTTAATCATTGAAAATAAAGGGTCATAAAAAATCAACGGGAACCATATTTCAAACACACATGTATTTGTTAATAAAGTGTGTTATGTGTGGCGGAAAGCCGTCATGAGTCCTTCATGTCAATATCCTGCTGCAGAAACCAAAAACCGGATGAGGTTACAGTGCTATGGCTAAGAAAAAACTCAACAATTTATTGAACGAACAGATCAAGCATGAGCTCGATTCAGCGTATTTGTATTTGTCAATGGCATCTTATTGTGAATCCATCAATCTCAACGGATTTGCAAGCTGGATGAAGAGCCAGAGCAAAGAGGAGTACGAACATGCGATGAAATTCTACTCCTTTCTTCATGACCGGGGAGCCGATGTTGAATTGCTGCCGATTGATAAACCTCCCATGAAATTCAAATCGGTAACCGCGGTTTTCGAACAGGCTTTGAACAATGAACAGAAAGTCACGGGCCTGATTCATGATCTGTACAAAACCGCTCTTGACGAAGATGACTATCCCGCTCAGGTCATGCTGCACTGGTTCATAGAAGAACAGGTCGAAGAAGAAAATATGGTCACCGAAATTCTGGATCAAATGAAACTGGGTGGTGACCAGGGTGCCGCTTTATTACTGATGGACCGGAAACTGGCTGAGAGGGAATAGCAACGTTTAATCCGGCGACTATAAGCCTCCGGAGCCGCCGAACACTAATCAAAGAAGTCCATGAAGTATTTTTGGAGAAAAACGAAAAAGACAGGCCTGGCTTTGGGAGGTGGAGCCGTGCTCGGGGCCGTTCATGTCGGAGTGCTCCGGGCACTGGAGGAAAAAAAGATCAGGATAGATTGCCTCGCCGGTACGAGCATCGGAGCCGTTGTAGCGGCGCTGTATGCCTTTCGCGCCCCTATTGATGATATTGAAAAATTCAGCAAAGAACTGAAGTGGCTGGACATCACAAAGGTTTCACTTTCAAGACTCGGTCTGATGTCCAATGAAAAACTGGGAGATTTGCTCATCGAGTACATCGGGAACAAAGATATCGAAGAAGCCGGCATACCATTGCAGATCGTTGCAACAGATATTGCATCAGGCGAAAAGGTGATTCTGAAAAATGGGAATCTCGCGGATGCCGTAAGGGCCAGTGCATGTATCCCGGGTATTTTTAAGCCTGTTGAAATAAACGGCACCATGCTTGTGGACGGCGGAATTGTAGAACATATTCCGATAACGCCACTTAAAGCAATGGGAGCCGACAGAATTATAGCCGTACAGTTGCAGATCCACCAGGCGGCAAAAAAACCGGATCACATCGTTGAAGTTCTGCTGAATACTTTTGAGTTCATGGTCAACAATATCAGCAAGCCGTATCTCAAGGATGCCGACATACTGATCAGGCCGAATCTGTCTGAATTTGATAAAGTAAACACAAATCAGGTAAACGACCTGATTACAAAAGGCTACAATGAAGCCATGATCCGGTTGGATCAATAATCCTCCACCCGCCGTTCCGCTAAACCCTCTTTATATTAGCGGACAAACATTAACGGGACTTATTATTCCGTCATAGCTAAATAATATCGTTCGATCAATTCATCTTCGATGCCCATTCGCTGTGCCCGGCCGGCCAGCCTTCGAATGACCCAGCTTAACAGCGTGCCTACCTCAGATGAACCGGTATCGCTCAAGGTGGCAAAAACGGCCGTATGATATATATTTTCAGGGATTCCGTCCTCATCTACCCGTCCGTCGTTGGACAGTCCATAGAGAATATACAGACTTTTTTCGAAGCCGGGGTGCCCCGGCTCAATCCTGACCGTAAAAGTGATCGTATCGCCGCCGGGATTGAAAAAGGCGTGTTCATCCCCGATATCCGCCAGGGCCGATTCCCCTTCCTCCAGAAAAATCTCCTCGCCGTTCAGCCATAATCCGAGTGTGCCGGAAACGGCTGTGAAGTATTCGCTGAACTCGCTGTGATGATGAGGGTCATTGCCACCGCCCGGAGCCAGCTCAATTTCCAGCAACGTGTACTCTCCGCCGGTTTCGACCGACTTTTCCACATATGTCGTCCGGTTGCCCGCTCTTGAATTTTCAATGGTCCGGGTCAGGTTCTCCGGAGGTTCCATATGGTAATAAGCCGATTGCGCCGGATCATATGGAACGCCCAGAAAAATCAGCAGGCCGGTTATGCCTGCAAGGATCAGAATCGGGATGATGATGATCGCTTTTTTCATATCGGAACCCTGTATAACTTGAAAAAGCTATCTGTCTTTCATGTTCATTCGCCCGAGGGTGGGGGCTGTTTACCTGTCAACACAGGTAAACAGAAAGATAGGCATAAGTATAAATAAAAATAATCATAACCGGAATTATTCCTGACATTATCCGGATACCCGACTGTTTCAGTACAGCACCATAAAAAGTTAAAAAGCTCCATATAGAATAAAGTTTGATTACAAGCAAACGTTGGGTGAGCGTTGTCAGGGTCTCCGGTACAGATGATTGGCCCGTATCCACCCCTTTATTTGACAATAAAGGAAATTGGGCTGATCTTTGGCACGGCTCAATTCAAATAACCCCCGGTCTCTTTTTCGAAATTAATCCTCACTGCGACTATGCACATTTCAGATGGAATCATTGATCCCGGCATCTCCATTGGTGCTTTGGTCGCCTCGGTTGGTTTGGTATATGTTGCCGGCAGAAAAGTCCCCCAGGAAGAAATCCCCAAAATGGGTATTACCGGTGCCGCTTTGTTTGTGGTATCGCTCATTCATATTCCTTTTGCCGGTACTTCTGTTCATCCGGGTCTCTTTGGCATTGCCGGTATTCTTTTGGGCAAGCGCGCCTTCCCCGTGATTTTTACGGTGCTGCTGTTTCAGTCCATCATATTGCAGCACGGCGGTTTGCTGTCTGTAGGCATCAATTCCCTCAATATGGGGGCCGGTGCCTTTTTAGCCTGGTTGATATGGAGGCAGCAACGTATGCCCGAGTCTTTGCGGGCCGCCATGGCCGGCATCATCGGTGTTCTCATACCCGTCTTCCTCATGGTTGTGGAATTTCATCTTTCAGGTTATGGACTGGGAATTATCTATCTTTTCTCTGTTTATATATTTGCGGCACTGGCAGAGGGAGTTATTTCGTTGTTTGTTGTGAAGTTCTTCAGAAAGACAAAATCAGATATTCTGGCATAAAGCGTATATTCATTCAACCGATATAATCCGTTCAAATAAAAGTGTAATGGCAAGATTCTTTTTTACATTCCTGCTTCTGGGCATCACCCTGAGCACGAACTCGATGGCTCATTCCATCAGGTTGGATGTGGAAGAGCATCCTCCGGCCGTCAAAGTGCATTCCTATTTTTCAAGGACCTCCCCGCTGGTGGATGCCAAAGTGGAGGTTTTCAAGCCCGGAAGCGATGCGATATACCAAAGGGGGCGCACCGATGAGGCCGGATACTTTGCTTTTATTCCCGCCGAAGCGGGTGATTGGGTGGTCACGGTGGATGACGAACGAGGCCATATCGGCCGGACCGTAGTCAGCATCACAGAGGCTTTTTTCCGGGATGAACAGCCGGAAGAGTTGCCGGGTCAGCCGACTGCGCAGTCACAGTATGGGCAGGGCAATGGGCCACCGGATCATCAAACAGATGAGACGCAGGCTGAACAAAGGGAGGGTCGGCAGGTTGAGCACAGGGAAGATCCGCAGCATGAACAAAGAGAAGCGCCCGCCGCTCCGGCAACCGAACCTCCAGCGCAAACGACCCGTGACATCCCGCTTATTTACCGGGTCATTTTCGGCCTGGCTCTTATCTTTGGCATAACGGGGTTTCTGTATGGCATGAAAGGACGGAATTCAAAGAATAGTAGTCAGGAAAAGCATTGAGACATCATTTCATTGATCGATACAGCGATCTGAATTCTCCCGTGCACAGGCTTGATCCAAGAGTAAAAATACTTCTGGCATTTCTGGGAATACTGATCGTTGTATCCGAACCACCCGGCCGGTTGCTTCCATTTGCTTTTTATGGGGGCCTGCTGCTGGTGGTGTTGCTGCTAAGCCGGCTGCCTTTTGCTTTTCTCCTCAAGCGCTACCTGATCCTGTCCCCCTTTATCGTGATGGCGTCGGTTTTTTATCCGGTATCCCTGTATTTTGCCGAAGAAACACAGGCGATAGCTTTTCATCAGGAGACCATAGAAGTGGCATTATCCATTTTCCTGAAAGCAAGCCTGTCGCTTTTTTTGCTGATCTGGCTGATTTCCGTCGAGCGGTTTCATATCCTGCTTCTGGGTTTACGTAAACTGAAGATGCCCAAGCTGGTAGGTACCATTTCCATTCTCATGTACAGTTACATATTCGTGTTTTGGGATGAAGCCCTGAAAACCACACGAGCCAGGGAGAGCAGAACGCCCGGAAAGCTGCAAAGAATCAAGCTGAGAACGTATGCCAACCAGATGGCGATGATCCTGCTGCACAGCTGGGAGCGCTCAAAAACGCTGCATCACGCGATGCTGTCCAGGGGCTTCCATGGTGAGTTTTACAGCATGCGGGAACCGGGATTAAAAAAAGCAGATGTCTTGTTTCTGGCCTTGTTTCTGTTGCTTTTTTTGCACATTCGCTTATTCACAGATCCCTTGTTTATCCAATAGATGTTTTTGTTCTCCCTTATTCAACCAATAGATCCTTTTGTGCATCCTTTACACCCCTTATTCAACCAACAGATGCTTTTTTCATCCAGTAAATCCCTTCTTCATTCAATAAATACTTTATGGCTGCCGGTATCCAAATAGAAAATTTGAGTTTTTCCTACTCAGAGGAGAAAGAGGTATTAAAAAACCTCAGCCTGGAGATACGGGCCGGTGAGAAGATGGGGTTAATCGGACCGATGGGATCGGGCAAGTCGACCTTGCTGCTGCACCTGAATGGCCTCCTGACCGGCAGCGGCACGGTTAAGATAGGCGATACCGGGGTAAAAAAGGACACCCTTCCGGAGATCAGGAGAAAGGTTGGGATGGTATTTCAAAACCCCGACGATCAGCTCTTCAATCCCACCGTGGAAGAAGAAATTGCATTCGGGCCGCTCAACTTCGGGTATAGTCCCGATGAGGTGGCCGAAAAGTTGAAATATGCGTTGGAGGCCATGCGATTGACCGGAATGGAAAAATCCGTTTCGCATCACCTGTCCATGGGCGAACGAAAACGGGTGGCGCTGGCAACGGTTCTGGCTTTGGACCCTGAAGTCATTGCTTTGGATGAACCATTCGCAAACCTCGACACACCCATGATGATGCAGTTGCTGGACATTATCAATAGCCTGTCCGCAACCTTCATTATTGTATCGCAGTCCCTGCTCCCACTGCTCTCTTGCTGTGACCGTGTAGCCATTATTAACCATGGCCGTATTGTGGCTGTTGGACCAGTAAAGGACATACTGCAGGACGAGGAACTAATGCGGAACAATGGATTGGACCTGGGTTATTACAAGAAGATTTTGAGGGAGTTATTTTAGGCCTGTGCGTTTCCGGCGGCGTCAAAGCACACATCATGGCACCGCTCTCCCTATGATCAACCACCAATGTGTGGTCATACACCGCCCTCCCACTGATCTTTCACCGGTGTGACCATACGCCGGCCGGATGAACACGATGTTTACGCTGGATTTTCCCACGGACTTGGAATACTTTAAAACAAAATTTCGTCATTTGACCTCATAAAACTACGTGAGAATCGCATGAAACATATTGGATTTATCGGACTGGGTATCATGGGCAAGCCGATGGCCCTCAATCTTGTCAAAGCGGGTTACACCCTGTTGGTATCCAAAAAGAGCAACGCCTGTGGAGAGCTGGAAGCCGCCGGTGCGCAGTCTTATCCAACCAACCGGGAAATTGCCCGGAACAGCGATGCGGTCATCACCATGCTGCCCGATTCCCCGGAAGTGGAGGAAGTGGTCCTGGGAAAGGATGGCGTGCTGGAAGGCATCCGGAGCGGCTCGCTGTTTATCGACATGTCCACGATCGCTCCATCCACGGCGCAAAACATCCATTCGGCCATGAAAGAAAAGGGTGTGGATGCGCTGGATGCCCCCGTTTCGGGCGGACAGGCAGGCGCTGAGTCGGGCAGTCTGTCGATCATGGCGGGCGGATCTGAAAAAGCTTTCGGACGAGCCAAACCACTATTTGAAGTGATGGGCAAGAGCTTTGAGCTGATCGGCGAAGCCGGTGCCGGACAGATCACCAAGGCCTGTAATCAGATGATTGTCGGGATGACACTGCTGGGCGTTTCGGAGGCTTTTACACTGGCCAAAAAAGCGGGCATCGACCTGAACAAAATGCGGGAAGCGCTGCTGGGCGGATTCGCGCAAAGCCGGATCCTGGAGCTGCACGGCCGGCGCATCATTGACCGGAACTTTGAACCCGGATTCAAGATCAAACTGCACCGGAAGGATATGAACATTGCCCTGCAGGCCGGGAAAGAACTCTCCGTACCGCTATACGGATCCGCCCAGGTCGCCGCGCAGATGGATTCCATCCTCGCCCAGGGCTATGGTGAGTTGGACCACAGCTCCATCGCCCTGCTGCTGGAACAACTTGCCAATGCCGGAGAGTAATATAACGAGCACGGTTTCAATCAAACCCGTCCGTCCCTGTAAATCGGGTCTGTCGCTGAATTCTGTTGAACGACCGGTTCTCTTTGCATTTCTGTTTTCACTGGGGGTCGGTCTCTTCTTCGGCGTGATACCGGCACGCAAAGCCTCCCTGCTCGATCCGATCGAAGCCCTGAGAAGCGAGTAAACGGAAGTTA
>SLOL01000035.1 GCA_007132495.1 Balneolales bacterium | reverse complement strand
GTCGCTTTTCGGGATGGTGCCGGCTAATGCCCATGAGAAGAGTAGCGTCTTCCGGCAATCCGAGTTCTTCAAGCAGTTTTTTACGTATCTCAGGATTCCGGCGTACCGGAGTGGAAAATGTTTTATCTATTCCAAATGGAACCGCAACAGGATTTTTAATCTGAAACCCCTTAAGCCGGTCAGCCAGCCATTCGCCACTGACAATAGTGGCATCATAGCGTTTGCTCAGAATTCGAAGATAGTACCAATAGAACCAGAACAAGCGGTCCACACGGGAATAGGTCATCATTCTGTCCAGGATCGTATGCGGATAGACGGCCACCGGATCCTGATGAAAAATAAAAGACTTGACGGCCTGGCCTTTCCATCGGGCAGCAAACCAGCCTCCGGTCCATGGTGAAGAACCTTCTACCACGTCCGGTTTTTCCCGGTCCAGAATTTCATGAACTCTTTTTTCTCTCCAAAGCACATGATATCGCCGGTCGACGGGTAACGCCGGCCCAGGTATCCAGATTACACGTCCGCCAAAACGCTTTTCCTCCCGAGCCTTCGCACCCGGTGCCACCACAACAACATCGTGCCCGGTCCTGGAACCTGCCAACAGCTTTTGATTGATGTAGGTTTTAACTCCACCCCCTTGATCTGCGTAGAATTCGGCGATATCTACAATCTTCATTATATCTTATTCAATAAATAATTTGAAGCTATACCGGATCACAATTCCGGTTATCATTAAGATACAAAAAGACATCATACCGGGCGGAAGTTAATTGTTCAATTCGGATATCCGGATTTGATATAATTTCTGAGATTCTGGATTTCCGTCTTCTGATCATCAATAATCGCTTTTACAATATCACCGATTGAGATCATTCCAACAACATTTTTCTTTTCATCCAAAACGGGAAGGTGGCGTATCTTTTTTTCCGACATAATGGCCATACAGTCATGTAAATCATAGTCCGATGTCACACAAAACACATCCCGGGTCATGATGTCTTTCACCGGTGTCTCTTTGGACATGCGGCCTTTCAATATCACCTTGTTGCGATAATCCCGCTCGGAAACAATCCCGCACATGCTTCCTTTGCACATGACAACCAAAGCACCGATATTTTTGTCCGACATCAAAGATATGGCATCAAAAACCATCATGTCTTCGGCAACACTGATCACTTCTCTTCCCTTTTTTATCAAGATATCCTTCACTTTCATGGGTTGCTCCTGTACGTTATTGAACACTTTATTTCTATGCTATTACAGATAAGTAAGGGAAATTTCAAATATTTACAATACCTTCTGTGCAATCCTCCGGAAACAAGACCTGATATCCATTCCTGTAACAGGCCATTACTGTTAATATCATATATTGTGGTTGTAAATACCAGAACGATTAAAACGAATCACCTTGTCCGGCACCCGGTTCGGCAAATCGCTCCATCCAGGACCGGACCTCTTCATACCATTTCAGGGAATTATTGGGTTTGAGAATCCAGTGATTTTCATCCGGAAAGTAAATCAAACGTGATTCAACACCCCGATGCTGCAGTGTACGAAACAGTTCGAAGGACTGCCCGACCGGCACACGATAATCCTGCTGCCCGTGAATGATCAATGCCGGCGTTTCGAAATCCCCGGCAAAATAGTGCGGTGATATCTCTTCATAGATGTCGTGCTCCCAGTAGTCGCCGTATCGGGTAGTGTGGACGGCAAAATCGGCGGCCATCTGCGAATACATATTGTAGACCGGGGCATGGATGAGCAGCGTATTAAACGGATGATCCTTGCCCAGCAAAATACTGGACAGGTACCCGCCATAGCTTCCGCCTCCGGCCACCATGCGTTCGGCATCGATCCAGTCCTGTCCGGCAAACCATTCGGCCGCTTTTTTTGTATCGGTATACGGTTTGGTAATCCAGTCAGGGTTGATGGCATCGGTAAAATCCTGTCCGAACCCGGATGATCCATGAAAATTGTGCCATGCCGTGACATACCCCCATGATGCAAAGGTCTGGGCATTCCAGCGAAAGTGGAATCCGTCGGTAATGGCGCTGTGTGGTCCACCGTGAATTAACAGAAAGAGCGGGTACTCTTTTTCTTCATCAAATCCGGGGGGATAATGCACCCACATCTGGATATCCTCTCCACCATATCCCTCATAGGTCACCGATTCATAGGTTCCCAACTCTACATCCGCCAGAACGGCATCATTGAGTGTATCCAGCCGCCTGTTTTCACCATTTTCCGGATCTATTACCGCAACCCTTGGAGGGTATAGAAAACTCTGGTTGAGTCCTGCAAGCACACCATCATTCGAAATACTCAGTGACATATAGTCGGTCCCGGCTGTTACAGGTCGCGGTTCTCCGCTCCGGGCATCGATTTCATACACCCTTCGCGTCCCGGCATCGTCGACAGCACCATACAGAACCGACGCATCGGGTGCCCATATCAGTCCATCGGCTGAACGGTCCCAGTCACCTGTCAATTCAACATATTCTCCCGAAGCCATATCATATCGCACCAACTGCCGGGTATCGGCGTAAAACCCCTTGATCTGTTGCCGGGTATAGGCCAGATGAGCACCGTCGGGACTGAATATCGGGCTGCTGTCGGAGGCTTCGTTCTCCGGAGTAATATTTTCGGCCTGCTCGCTTCCAGGAGTCATCAAGTAGATATCCATTTTCGGGTCGGTATCATCGCGATTGGTGTCACTGACAAAAGCCACTTTCGATTCGTCAGGGGCCACATCATAACTCGAAAGACCCTGGCTGGACCGCGGCAGTTCCCGTCCCGCCGGCAGGGTTACCGGTTCAACCCGGGAAAGATCGACCATCGCATTATCGGCATCGGTATATTCGGATCGTTCTACTCCGTATACAGGCACGCGGTAGATGTGAGCCTGACGCTCCTCATCCAGCCAGTGATCCCAATGACTGTAAGGCAGTTCTGTCCAGATACGGGCGGATACATGAGAGGCCTCCCGGCGCTCCATCTCTTCCTCCATTTCACTCCAGGATTTATCCGGCCATACTCTGGAAATGAAGTAGATATGCTCTCCTGTCCATATGGGGGCATTAACACCACCGGGGACCTCAACCAGGCGCCGGGCTTCACCCGGTTGATGCACAGGAAGCAGGTACAGTTGTCCGGTTTCATCCTGCTCACGGCGGGATACAAATACAAGCCAGGAACCATCGGGACTGAAGGCAGGCTGTCCGTCAGCCGCCCCATGCCGTGTAAGGGGCCGTTCCACAGAACCGTCGGTGGCAAAAAGCCACAGATCGGTATGACTTTCATCATCATCTACCGTGTACCGGGTCACCGGAGCTACAACCCATTTGCCGTCCGGTGATATTACCGGGGTCCCTATGCGTTTCATCTTCCACAGAACTTCTGCACCAAGAGCGGTGCCGGATCTTTCTAATTCAGCCGTATTGCCGCCGGTGGAAGCACAAGCGGTTGCGGAGAGAGCGATTATTACCAGGGGAACAGTCAGAAAGACTGTAAATAGTTTTCTCATTTGATCTGTTTAAATGTTTGAATTTATATAGATACATGGTGAATACATAGAATGAACAATTCCGGAAATCTATCGCTTTTTAAAATCAAACAACAACCTGCTCGATAAAGAATGGAAAAAAATCATAATGCAGGAACACCGCCACCCTCCTTGTTGTTATATCACTGTATTTGAATGCTTTACCACAGTTACATCTGATATTATACCGGGTTTGGATGCTTTAAAACCCGTTTCAGTTGGTAACCTCCAATAACCATAATAAAACAAAAAATCTCTTATCATGATCTCACGCTTACTTTTTGCTGTACTATTTCTGGGAGGATCACTGATATTTACAGCATGTGAAGCTCCGGAAGAGACCACACCCGAAACAGAAGAAACACAACCTGAACCGGAAAGCCGGAGTTTATCCAGTCAGTATGCCGACATGCGGCTTACCGAAGTGGTCGGCGGCCTCCAGAATCCCTGGTCGATTGCGTTCATGCCCGACGGCCGTATGCTGGTGACCGAGAGAGCGGGCCGGTTGAATGTCCTTGAAAACGGTGATGTGACCGGGGTTTCCGGTCTTCCGGAAATCCATGCCCGTGGCCAGGGCGGACTCATGGAAGTTTCCCTCCATCCCGACTACGAATCCAACGGCTGGATCTACCTGACCTATTCCAAGCCCGACGATGAAGAACAAACTGCCACGGCTCTCATACGTGGACAACTTGACGGGTACGAACTGGTCAATGTGGAAGAACTTTTTGTTCAGGACCGCTACTCGGGCCCGGGGCGTCACTATGGATCCAGACTTGCCTGGACTCTTGACGGAAAACTCTTGATGAGTATCGGTGACCGCGGTGCCAATCCGCCCCGCGCACAGGATCTCGGTGATCATGCCGGTACACTTTTGCGGTTAAATGATGACGGAACCGTACCTGACGATAATCCCTTCGTCAATGATGAGAATGCACATGATGAAATTTATTCCTACGGACACCGCAATATCCAGGGGCTGGTCGTTGATCCCGAAACCGGTGAGATATGGGCAACCGAACACGGACCACGCGGCAGCGATGAGCTCAACTATATAGAAGCCGGAGAAAACTACGGCTGGCCCACGGTCAGCCTCGGCCTGGACTACGGTACGCAAGAACAATTCCCGCATACGGAAGCCCGCAGTATGGAAGGGATGGTGGACCCGGTTTACGAATTCCTGCCCACACACGCCCCCTCCGGCCTTGCACTGGTAACCGAAGACAATTTTGCCGAACAATGGGTAGGAAACTTGCTGGCTGGTGGTCTGGTTTCGCAACGGATACGACGCCTGGTTATCAGAGATGATTTCGAAGTCTTGCATGACGAGGAACTGCTGCTTCAAGAGGTAGGACGTATTCGAGACGTACGCATCGGACCGGACAATAATATCTATATTCTGCAAGACCATCCCCAGGGTTCGGTCTGGCTGGTGGAACCGGACAATTAATGCCCGCCTGTTCTCCGGTATTAAATAAAACGGTTTCATTGCCGATTAACCATTGTTTGCCCTGACCCGGTAGCAAAGAAGTTTGGCAAATATACTATTCTTTTTCAAGTAACCGCGGAAGCTCAAGTCCGGCTGAGCTTCCGCGGCTTCTCATCCAATGATCATAACGCAAACTTTCGCTTTTATTTATATTATTATCTATATATATTAGTATGATATTAACGGCATCTGATCATCACCTCACTTTATTACTTACCCGATATGATTACAGCTATCAAACAACAGTTACTTACCAATTGGCACCCCATGCGCTGGGTAGCACTGGTGCTTGGAATGATTCTGGTGGGTAACTGGATTCTCTACAGTGCTGCGGCAGCAGGACTGCTTGGCCTGTTCTTTCTCTTTCAGGCATTGACAAACACCGGTTGCATGATGGGAAGTTGCACCGGAGCAAACTGTTATTCTGCTTCAGCTGAGGGTGACAGTGCGAAAGATGGCGACAAAGAGGTAATTTATGAAGAAGTTCGTAACAAATAATGTATTTAAAAGATAATGACTTGCCATGAATACCGAAATCAAACAAAAAAGCTTTGCTGAAATCATCAAAGGCGACACGCCTGTTCTGGTGGATTTCTATGCCGACTGGTGTGCGCCCTGCCGGATGATGCCTCCCATCCTGAAAGAGTTGAAAAAAAGTATGGGAGACGATCTGCATATATTGAAAATCGACACGGAAAAGAATCCCGATGTGGCTATACACTATCAGGTGCGGGGGATTCCAACGATGATTCTGTTCCGGAAAGGTCATATTTTGTGGCAGCAATCCGGAGTGATGCAGGCTTCACAGCTTGAAACGGTTATCAGGCAAAAACTCCGGGAATTCGAGCAAAACCGGTGACCTTAAAAAAGATTCACCGGTCAGGAAGCGTCATTCACATGAATGAAAAACTGCTGCAGAACAGCGATACCATTCTAAAACCGTTATAAAGCTGATGAATGATAACGCCGGTTTATCCAGAGGGCAAACACCAGGATCAATGCACCGATTCCAAGACGCAACAAGTCGGCATCCCTGTTCCAGATGACCAGATTGACCAGCAAACCGACAGGGATCACCGCATTATTCATCACGGCAAGTGTGCCTGCGTCGGTTTTGGATCCACCGTGATTCCAGAGCAAGAGTCCGGCTGCCGAAGCACCGAACCCAAGCCAGATCAGCACAGCCCAGTGAACACCGGTATGCGGCATCAGTGTATTGTCGCCGAACAGAAGGTAGGCAGGCAGTACGATGATCAACGCCCCAATGTAAAAGTAGCCAAAAAAGCGGAGTGGGGAGAGATCTGTGGGGTACCATCGCACCATATTCCTGTATCCCACCTGTCCGGCTGCAAAAGAGGCATTTGCCAATTGCATAAGGAAAAACCCGAGGATATATCCGCCTGTTATGCCGTCATACCGGATTACTCCCGCTCCGATCACTGCAAGCAGGGCCGCCAACAACGCTATGGGGGAAAATCTTCGGTTTAGTGCATCATCAAATATTGTAACAAAAACGGGCGTCATAATCGTGAAAAGCAGTACTTCGGGTGCCGAGAGAAACAGAAATGAACGATAGAGACAGAGATAAGTAATCCCGAACTGCAGACTGCCGATAATGATCATTCCATAAATCAGTTCTGAGCGAACACCGCGCCATTTTGTGACCGGCAGCAGTAGAACCCCGGCAAAAATCACCCGGGAAAGTACCGCAAAGTCACTGTCAACCTGTCCGGCCAGATATTCATCAATCAGGCTGAAAGAGAAAGCCCATAATACAGTAACTATGATCAGATACGGCATTGGAGGTTGCTTGCTTGATTCATAACCACCGCGGGGTCCGTTCGGCATAGTCACGGTACTCTTCCCCGAATTTTTCGGCCAGTTCCCGTTCCTCCGGTATGATCTGAAAACGGGTCATATAACCGTAAAATGCCGGCATGAGCATTAATGCCAATAGATCAGAAAGGAAAATAGCCCATGCTATCAATACGATCGACAACGAAAGATACATGGGATTCCGGGTATGCTTGTACGGCCCGGTGGTCAGCAACGTCCGGGAGTCGGACGGTTTGTGAGCATGAACGGTGGTCCGGATTCGGAGAAACAAATAAATGCTGTACAGACCGGTGGCGATGCCCACCACGAATAAAAATACCGTGATCGTCAAATGAAAAGGAATATCGACAGCAAAAACAGGAAAATATACGGCTATGGTCCACATGACTGCCGCAAAAAAGCCGAAAACAACGACCGGCGGAATTTTCAATTCAAGGGGATGTCTCCGCAAATTACCATATTCACGGTTATCGGATCCGCCGGAATCCGGTGATCTTTCCGGGGTATCTGAACCGTTATTTAAATGCTCTTTGTTTTCGGTATCCCGATGATTACCACTAGCTCTGTTTTCTGTCGGCATTGCCTGTAATTACCTTTTAAATAATCCCGAATCACAAGTGTATCACCCGATCGGTTTTTTCAGTTCAGTATATCGCCACTCCCCAATATAGGACAACAAGGACACGCCTGCCATACATAACCATGATATAGCACTTTAGTCGGATCCACTACCGGTGTACGGCCATCCTGGATTGTACGACAAATCTTTATAAATTTACGAAGCGGGGGCTGTAATCATCCCGCAAATCAACCATTTCTCCGTGGAATGCTCCACCATTTTCGAGGTCACGATACTCGAATTGAACCAGGTGCCCGGGCACCATTTCATTCAACCACCACCGGTATTCCACGTTATGCTCCACATCCTCATCAACATAACGGGGATTAAACAGCAGTACCTCAGCATGGTAGGTGCCTGCGCCGATGGTAATCTCTTCTGTTCTCTCATGGTATTCACTCCATGAGTCGGCATAATAATGCCCTGTCTGATATCCGTATGCTTCCAGGCTCTCTTCACCTTCTTCAAGCTCCTCGGCTTCCGTTTCATCATGGGCAAATTCATGATAGCGGATATCACCGGTCTCCGGATCCCTGAAGTACATCTCCCGCGCCTGCAATTGCGGAGAAAGCAGAATTTCATACTCAACGGACTCGGCATCATCGGGGTCAAAGTTCAGATACCACCAGGTTGATCCGTCATCAAGTCGTGAAATAAGCGCCCTTTCGGCTGTATAGGAGCTTTCTTCGTCGCGATCCACGGTCGTGACTCTCCATGTTGCCCCTTGTCCTACTTCATAATCCTCCGGTACTACACCGAATCCACCCAGATAAAAGGACTGTGTATAAACCAGCTGGTACATCATAACATCGGTATATCCGGCCATCAAGGCACTCATCTCACGTTCTACCGCTATTGATACCGCATCATCGATAGCCGTTCGCACGGTTTGTTCGTAAACCGTACATGCAGTAATGATCATCACTGTTAACAGCACCACACCAATATTGCCAATTTTCAAATGTCTTTGGCATGTTCGATTTTTACCGATTTCCTTCTCCATATTCCCCCATTATTAAGTTTCTGTGTTGGAATGACCCTTAATGGATATTATGTTTTTTACTTTTAAAAATAAAGAGATGTTATGCTTAAATATCCTCCATATTTGAATTTACCGGCTTTTCACCAATCCGTCCGGCCGCTTTCCTTATAACAGTTCTTCAGGTACTTGACACAGATAGGCAGTCTTCTTATATTAATATATAAATATATATATTAATACATTTCAATTATATGCTATTGAATCGAATTACCAAACTGCATTTAATCGAATCAAAAAAACGAATCATTTAAAACCAATAAACGAGGTAGTATTATGAACAGACTGATAATCGGATTTATCGCAATAGCCATTCTGGGCTGGGTAGCCAGTGCCATATTGACAGCCGTTCACTTTTGGGTCATACCGTTGATTCCGGCCGATGCCAACCTGCCGGGCAGCATGCAGGTGATTACCAGTGAGTGGGCTTATATCGGACCCATCCCGCTGGCTACCATTGGCGCTGTCTACTACATAGCAATGATCGCGCTGGGTGCATTATGGCTTTCGACAAAAAATGAGACGGTAGAAAAATTACTGCTCCCGATCACGGGAATGGGATTTCTGGCCTCAATCGGCTTTGTATATCTTCAGCTGGGGGTCATAGGCGCTGTTTGCCCATTTTGCATGATGTCGGCAACCGCCACAACCATACTTTTCGGAATCGAACTGGCCGTAAAGTTTCGCGGCGGGGCGTCTTCGGCCCCTTCGATGGAGTCTTCAAAAGTATGGCCTGCCGTTTTTGCAACGACCATGCTCCTGACCATTTTTGCCATGTGGATACTCACGGTGTTGCCGCTTCCCGGTGGAGCAGCGTAATACCGTTCGGCACTTTTCTATTCATACTGCGAAACCGGATAACCGCATTCAAGCGCAAACCCGGTTTCGCAGCTGATAACGATTATTTAACCAGCGTGATCCGGAGTGCTATTTATCAGATCTGATCCGGTTATACCACTTGGAGTGGCGATTTTTAGCGTAGTCTTCCGAACATTTTCCCGTGAACATGCTTTCAACCAGGGGGCGGTTTTCTTTTATGACAAAAGCCGCCAGATGCATGAATACACCGAATATGATCAGTATCATGCCCAGGTTATGCAGTTGCGTCATCCATAACATAACGGATTCCGACAGCGAGACCGCTGCCAGATTTCCGGCAGTTTTCACCAGACCCGTGACGATAATCAACAAAAAGCTGAATGCAATGAAGAGATAAGCCAGCCTCTGCTCGGCAAGATATTTTTCCTGTGGGGGCTCTTCTCCCCGGCCCATCATCGCCTTGATGATCTGAATAGACTCTTTCACATCACCCCGCTTCGGCAATAGTGAGGTTTGCTTGCTCATGATATTGAATACCACATGAAAAAAAGCGGCAAACACCAGTACTGCGGCACCGATGTAGTGAAGGATCAGATGGATTTCATAATTCCCCATCCATCCCAGGCCGGGCAACTCTGTTACCATATAACGCATGTACAGCGGCATCTGCCCCATACCGCTGATGATCAGCAGAAGCGTAGACAGTGCAATTGTCCAATGCGTGGCAATCGACAACCTGCCATGACGCCGGATTTTTTTACGGATCGGCTTATTCTGATGCTTTGCCTCACTCTTGTGGTTCATCGGTACCCCCTTTTCCGTTTGTTGTTCCGGATCCATTTGATTCACGGTATACGGCGGTCCCGTCTTGCTCTTCCGACACTCCCCTTTCATCGTTATTTTCTGTTTCGTCTGATCCATGGTATTCTTTTGCCTCAGCATCAATTTGTTTTTTCTTCTCGTGATTTCTTTTTGCCCGCAATGATTTATGCGCAAGAACTCCTGCTGCAAATGTACCGGCAACCGGAGCAATCAGTGCACTCAGAGCGTAGCCCTCTGAGGTCTCAAGTATGCTCTCAATGCCCGGTGCCATATGTGGCTGACCGGGCCGGCCATCCACCACATTTTGCTCCTGAAGGGCCTCATTTACCTTGTCAAAAGAAACGGGGGAAACATAGAATGTTGATGTTCCTCCTCCCTCCTTGTCACCGTAAACATATCCGCCGATCTCTTCTGCGCGCTGTTTTGCTTGTGTGCGCATCGCTTCCTTGTCACCGTATTTGATCGCACCCCGTGGGCAGGCCTCGACACAGGCCGGTTTCTTCCCCTCCTGGATCAGATCGTAACACATATCACATTTGTACATCACCCCGCCACCGGCGAGCTTGGGAGCAAGTTTCATATAGAGCCCCACACCGGCCTGACGCATGGGAATCCCCCAGGGACAAACCGAACGGCATTTCGCGCCCCCCATACAGTAATCCGTGTCGATCACTACCGGCCCTTCAGGCATTTTGTTGTTTACCCCGAAAGGACAGAGATTGGCACATGCGGGGTTGTCACAGTGCATGCAGCGTCTCGGAATGGACAGTTCATGCTCCCGGTTCCGGTCATCCGTCACCTTTACCTTTTGTATTGTGGTCCAGTTATAGGGAGTCAGGCGGCCGGTATTCTCACGCTGCTCCGACCAGTCTTCATAATGTTCTCGCGGCCAATAAACCCTGATAGACTCCTCCGGTTCAGGAAAGCGATGCTGGTTCTTTTCACGGCACGCCAGTACGCAGGCCGGTGTATCCTTGTCCGGGCACCCGTCGCAAACGGTCAGATCAATGAATGTGCCTACCTGGGTTACCGAATCCGGTTCAGAAGCATGACCCAGTTTGGTCGCGCCGGTAATTGTACATGCCGAAAAGGTTGCCGCACCTGTTGTTCGTTTGAGAAATGCTCTTCGGGAAAGTTCTTCCATAAATATTATCGATTATATTAATTGACATAAATAAATATTTAAATAAGTTAAACATAATATCTGATGCAATGCAAGCGGTTTCATTGACTGGAATCACAATAAATCCAGCAGAACCATATCGTCACAATGTTATCATAAGGATAACCGTAACAAGAATGTCTTGGTATGTTTATTCGCCTCTTGCAACGCCGTCCATTCGCGAATCGGCACCGCCTTGCCAAAGATGGTCGGAAGCGGGGGTGCCCTCTATCCGCTCCATTCCGTGAAGCCCGCTTTCCATTCCGTGAACCCGCACTTCATGGCCCAGTGATCGCAGATAATCACGATGCTCCTCCCATGCGGTTTCGGATTCAAGCTCCAGGTATTCTCCCCTGTGAACCATGTTCGGCAAATCTATCGCCTGCTGAAGCGGCATCTCCCAATCAAGCACACCAACCAGCGCTTTCAATACATACCCGATAATGCGGCTTCCTCCTCTTGATCCGATAACCAGCCGAACTTCCTCTTCCTCATCCAGAACGATTATCGGGGCCATAGAGCTTCTCGGACGTTTGCCCCCTTCCACTGCATTGGGGGATACGTCACCGTTATGACTTGCCACAAAGTCGAAATCGGTCAATTGGTTATTAAGCAGAAAACCGTTGGTCATGATACGGCTTCCAAAAGGGGCTTCGATAGAGCTGGTCATCGCAACAATATTCCCGTCCGGGTCCACAATGGAAAAATGGGTTGTACCTGTTGTACCGGGATCGAATCGGGCTGATACTCCCGTTTGTGTGACATCTCCCGAACGGACCTCCGTCATGGCCCGATCCGGTTCTATCAAAGCCGCTCTTTCCGTCAGATAGTGTGACTCGAGAAGTTGCCGGTGTGGCACGTCCACAAAATCCGGATCGCCGATATAATGATTGCGATCGGCGAATGCGAGACGGCTTGCCTCCGCCATTAAGTGTAACGCCTGTGGATCGTCCGGCTTATAATCCTGCATCGGAAAATGCTCCAGAATTCCCAGTATCTGAAGCAGGGTTATCCCGCCGGATGATGGTGCAGGGATCCCGCATACGGTCCACTGCCGGTAGCTGCGGCAGATGGCCTCCCGCACTACAGCATGATAATCATGAAAATCTTCTACCGTGAGATCGCTGCCTCCGGGCCAGCGGCTCCGGGCGGCTTCTACCATGCTTCGGGCCAGTTCGCCCGTGTAGAAATAATCCGGTCCACCTGAAGCAATGCCGCGGAATGTCCGGGCCAGGTCCGGGTTACGCAACACCGGGTTCCCGTCCCCCTCTTCGGTCTGAGTGACGTAAAACTGTCTCGTATCACGGAAAATTCTGAGCGAGTAGTCATTTCTGATTTGCCGTTGCAGACGTCCGGATATTTCGACACCCCCTTCGGCCAGGCGGATAGCCGGTTCAAAGAGCTCTTCCCAGTCAAGCTGACCGTGAGAGGTGTGCGCTTCGTGCAGCATGGCCACCGTTCCCGGCACACCCACAGAAAGTCCGGTGGGAATGGCCAACCATAAAGGTAACGGGAAATTACCGAAGGCGAAGCGATCGGCAGTTGCAGCCGCCGGTGCTGTTTCGCGGCCATCGTAAACGGTCAGGTCGCCGGTCCGGCCGTCACGGTGCAACATGAAGGCTCCTCCGCCGATGCCGCTTTCCGGAGGCTCGGTGACATTGAGAACCATCTGAACAGCCACGGCGGCATCCACGGCATTCCCTCCGGCACGCAAAACCTGCAACCCTGCTTCAACGGCATGGGAGTCCGCCGCCGAAACCATCATGGAAGTTGCAGTTGGACCGTTTTTCCCGTTATAAGCTTCTGTTACGGGACGGTCATAGGAATCCCCGCATGCCGTTACGAACCCTGCCAGAAACAAGATCTGTAAAATCAGCATGATCGGCCCGAAACTCACGAAGTATCTCAAAAGCCGAAACCGTTTTTTCGAAAACCCAAAACCGTTTTCCGATCGTTGTGGGTAAAATTGGTGTTGGAAAGGTGTCACGTTGATTGAGAAACTGTTTGACGTTGAGGAACCGTTTGTCAGTGAGAAACTGTTTATCTATGACTTCACATCTGATTTCGTTTATGAATATATTTCACAGTATATGGATAATACATTTTTAGAAAAACTTTTTGAGGAACATCAGCGATCGGTGCGCTGCCCGTCACCGGTTCATGTTGTTGCTTTTTTTAATCGATTGCTGGGCTTCCTGTTTCCGGAATTCAGCAATTCCCGGATACGGGAACCCGAAGAGTTGCACAATCTGGAATCAGAGCTTAAAGATGAGCTGTGTCAAATTCTGAAGAAATGTTCCGAGTGTGGTGTCGCCGGTGTAGATGAGATTGTAGCCTCATTGTGGAATGCGCTGCCCGAAATCAAGTCACAACTGGAACTTGATATTCAGGCTATGTACGAGGGGGATCCGGCGGCCAAGAGTCGTACCGAAGTGGTTCGTACCTATCCCGGTTTTTATGCCATCACCTCCTATCGGATCGCCCATTTTCTGCATGAAAAAGGATATCTGCTGCTGTCCCGGATGATCACGGAGAATGCTCACAGCCATACCGGCATCGATATTCACCCCGGAGCACGTATCGGACGTCACTTCTGTATTGATCATGGTACAGGCATCGTTATCGGTGAAACCACCGATATCGGGGACCATGTAAAAGTATATCAGGGAGTTACATTGGGAGCGCTTAGCGTCAGGAAAGAGGACGCCGCCATTAAGCGTCACCCCACCATTGAAGACCATGCCGTCATATACGCCGGCGCTTCCATTCTCGGCGGAGATACGGTGGTTGGAAAACACTGTGTCATCGGCGGCAATGTCTGGCTAACGGAAAGCGTCCCACCCCGGTCCCGGGTCACTTATGTGGCCAGACTGGAGCAGCAAAGTGTATCTGACAAGACTCCTGAACGAACCGAGATCTCCAACTGAACATCCCGAACATCGCCCAATGACACTTGAAGAACTTATTGGCAACACACCGATGGTGAGACTTCAGCATATTCCGAAATCACCGGATGTGGCCATGTACTGTAAACTGGAAGGGCGTAACCCCGGTGGCAGTGTCAAGGACCGGCCTGCTTACGGAATGATCGCCGGTGCTCTTGAGCGGGGAGAAATCCGTTCCGGCGACAAGATCATCGAAGCCACCAGCGGAAACACCGGTATTGCTCTTGCGATGATTGCACGGCTTAAAAATCTTCACATGACACTGGTCATGCCGGAGAACTCTACCCGGGAACGCATCCAGACCATGAAAGCTTACGGTGCCGAAGTCATATTGACCCCTGCAGAAAAAACCATCGAATACTCCCGCACACTGGCCGGGGAAATGGCAGCCGACGGTGAATACTATTTGCTTAATCAATTTGCCAATCCGGACAATTACCTCATCCATTACCGCACCACCGGTCCCGAAATATGGCGTGACACCCGGGGAAAAATCACACATTTTGTCTCGTCCATGGGTACAACGGGTACCATTATGGGTGTTTCGAGATATCTGAAGGAGAAAAATCCGGAAATACAAATTATTGGCGTTCAGCCATCGGACGGTTCCCGGATACCCGGAATACGACGATGGTCACCGGAGTTCCTGCCCGAAATATTCGAAGCGGATCGTGTTGACCGCATTATTGATGTAAGTCAGCAGGAAGCTACGGACATGACCCGGCGGATGGCACGTGAAGAGGCTGTTTTTGCCGGTATGAGCAGCGGAGGATGTCTGGCAGCCGCCTTGAAACTATCCCGTGAACTGGACAATGGTCTGATGGTAAGCATAACATGCGACATCGGTGATCGCTACCTCAGTTCACCTCTGTTTGAAGATGAGACTGCGCAAACCTGACATTTTTCGTCGAGAATCAATCCATTTTTTAATTGGATAATCCTTATCTTGTTAGGTTTTTATGTGCTTGGAATTTTTGATTCAGGCAGTCACATATAACACCATGAACGTATTAAATCCGGCACCTGTGTGCCCGGGGGCATGACCGGTCAATAATATTGCATGTCATAAGCAGCATCACTCAGTCACCTTTATGTCCAACAGAAGAAAAATCCGGGAAACTGTACTGCAGGCCCTGTACGCCTCGATCATCGGAGATCATTCTCCGGAACATGTACTTCAGACCATTATCAAACCGGAATTCAAAGAGGATGCCACCGGACTGGCATTTGCAGAACGCCTGTACCTGAGATCACTTGATTATCGCGATGAGGCTGAGGAAATCATCAAGAAACATATCTCCAACTGGGAAATAGACCGCCTTGCAATGGTCGACAGAATTATCCTGCAAATGGCAATCACGGAGATCCTGTCATTTGACGATATTCCCACCAAAGTTACCATAAATGAGGCCATAGATATTGCAAAAAAATTCTCGACCGGAAAATCGGGACGTTTTGTCAATGGTATACTGGATGCCGTTGTGAATGCTTTGAGCCAGGAAGAGCGCCTTGACAAGCGTGGGCGTGGGCTTGTGGACCAACCTGGCCGCCGGCGAAAAAAAGTTATCCCCCCTCCTTACAATGATGACGAGGAGAGCGGAAACATCTCTGAAACGGGACCGGTTGATCAGCAAGCGCCGGACGAACAACAGACCGGCAGGATTACAGATCATGAGTCGTACGGGGATGAGGATGATACGGGTTCAGCCTCTAAAGAATCAACGTCAACCAGAAAGAAACGCATTAAACGTCCCCGGAAGTAACCATATATCAGCATTGTAAATTCAGGGTCGTAAATGCAAAAACGTGAAATCGAATCAAAATGAGCCATCCGCAACTATTTGCAGCTGTTGGAGATATTCATGGTTGTGCTCGTTCACTGGATGCCATGTTGGAAAAACTGGCTCCGATGAAAGACAGGACTATCGTCTTCATTGGTGATTATATTGATCGTGGACCTGATTCCAGTGGGGTAATTGATCTCCTTTTATCGTTTTCCCGGCATCATGACTGTATTTTTCTGAGAGGCAATCATGAAAAAATGCTTCTTGATGTTCTTGAAAACGGGGATGATCATATCTGGCTGATCAACGGGGGGAACAATACACTTGAATCATATGGTGTAAAGTCGGCTCATCACATCCCGGAACAGCACCTCGATTTTATCAGGGCAACACGGCTCTGGTATGATACGGCCGATTATTTGTTCATTCATGGCGGCCTTCAACCGGAACAACGTGTCGGTGAACAGCTTGAAAACAGCCGGACAAAAGAGTCGGCATTATGGGAACGCAGCCACATCCACACACCAACAGCCTGGGAAAAGACGGTTGTCTTTGGTCACACCCCGGTTCCCCAACCGATATTCGAGCAACACAAAATCGGCATTGATACCGGCTGTGTTTATGACAGACCTGAACTCGGCAAGCTGACAACCGTCTTGCTTCCGGAAGCGACCTGTATAGAACAAACCTGTCTTGATTAAATGACGGCAGTTTGCTCCGGAATTCAAAAAAAAATTCAGTAATAAAGACCAGCTTATGAGTTTGAAATGTGGAATTGTCGGACTCCCGAATGTCGGGAAATCCAGCCTGTTCAATGCGCTGAGCAGCGCCGGGGCTGAAGCGGAAAACTTCCCCTTTTGCACCATTGATCCCAACGTCGGAATTGTTCCGGTTCCGGATCATCGGTTAAATGACCTGGCTGCGCTGGTCCGTCCGAAAAAGGTCACCCCTACGACCATTGAATTTGTAGATATAGCCGGACTGGTCAAGGGAGCTTCTGAGGGAAAGGGCAAAGGCAATGCCTTCCTCTCCCATATCCGTGAGGTGGATCTGATCATCCATGTCGTACGCTGTTTTCAGGATGACGATGTCATTCATGTGGAAGGCGACATCGACCCGATTCGGGATATCGGTATTATTGAAAGCGAGTTGCTCTTCAAGGATCTGGAAACCCTGGAGCGAAGAGAGGAGCGTGTAAAAAAGATGGCGAAGTCCGGTGACAAAGCCATACAAAACCAGCTTTACTCTCTCGTTCAGTTGCGCGAACATATTGAAAAAGGCAACCCGGTTCGTTCGTTCAGTGCCTGGGACCCGGACCATCCCGCTTTCCAGGAGCTGTTCTTCCTGACGGCCAAGAAGGTGTTGTACATGTGCAATATAGATGAACAGGATCTGCCTGCAGGCGAAGGAAATCCGCATGTCATGAATGTCCGGGAACATGCTGAAAAAGAAGGAGCCGAAACCGTAGTAGTTTGCGCCAAAATCGAATCCGAGATCGCCGAGCTTGATGAAGAAGAGAAACGGGATTTCCTTTCATCACTGGGCCTGGAAAAGTCGGGCCTGGACCGGCTCATATCGGCCGCATACCGCGAACTCGGCTTGATAACCTATTTTACCGCCGGACCGAAGGAAGTCCGGGCCTGGACCGTGAGCCAGGGTACCAAAGCACCCGCGGCGGCCGGAGTCATCCACACCGACTTTGAGAAAGGGTTTATTCGGGCCGAAACCATCTCCTATGACGACTACATGACTGCCGGTTCCGAAACCGCGGCCAGGGAAAGCGGGAAAATGCGCTCGGAAGGCCGGGGTTATACCGTCAGGGATGGTGATGTGATTTTATTTCGCTTTAATGTCTGATCATGCGGGACATTCGTTTGCCGGAACCGTATATTACGATGTTTGCAAGTATACTTGTGTCATTACAACATACCGCGCCATCTGGCGTTTGCGGGTTCCGGGCTCATAAAACCGGAACAGCCCTCCGGTATGTGATGAATCTGAAAAATGTACCTTTTCAATGTCTGAAAACGCCGTAGATACCCAAAAAAAACTGACTTTCACATTCCCCGACGGGAGTACAAAACAATTTGAATCAGGAATTACCGGACTGGAAATTGCAAAAACCATATCCGGTCGCCTGGCCCGTGAGGCGCTAAGCATCACACTGAACGACACGGTGCTCGACCTGCACCGGCCACTTACCGCAGAGGGTACCATTACGATCAATACCTGGGACGATGAAGACGGTAAGATGGCTTTCTGGCACTCCTCTGCTCACCTGCTTGCCGAGGCGGTCGAAGCACTCTACCCGGACGTCAAGCTGGGAATCGGTCCCCCTATCGAGCAGGGATTCTACTATGATATTGACTTTGGAGACCGGCACATCAGCAGCGAGGATCTGCCCGCCATTGAAACCATGATGCAGGAGCTTGCACGCCAGAAGAATCCGTTTGAACGCTTTGAGATATCGAAAGACGAGGCTGTCCAATATTACCAGGAAAAGCAGGATCCCTACAAG
This sequence comes from Balneolales bacterium, assembly GCA_007132495.1. Taxonomy (GTDB): domain Bacteria; phylum Bacteroidota; class Rhodothermia; order Balneolales; family Natronogracilivirgulaceae; genus SLOL01. The sequence continues at coordinate 13,573 of SLOL01000035.1, read as the reverse complement.
CTTGACTTGTTGGATGGACTTGAGGACGGAACCATCAGTTTCTACAAACAGGGCAACTTTACGGATCTTTGCCGCGGGCCCCATATTCCCGATACCGGCCGGGTCAAAGCGATCAAACTGCTCAGCACCGCCGGAGCTTATTGGCGGGGAGATCATACCAGCAAACAGCTGACCCGGATATACGGCATCAGCTTCCCGAAAAAATCCATGCTGGATGCGTTTCTTACCCAGCTTGAGGAAGCAAAAAAACGTGACCACAAAAAACTGGGTCCACAACTTGGCATCTATATGATCGACCGGATGGTCGGAAGTGGTCTGCCCATGTGGCTGCCCAAAGGAACCACACTTCGGCGAACTCTGGAAGCGTTCCTGCGAGAGGAACAGTTGCGAAGAGGCTATGAAGAGGTGATTACACCGCATATCGGCAATCTTGAACTGTATCGCACATCCGGTCACTATCCCTATTATAAAGACTCCCAGTTTGCACCGATGGAGATCGATGATGAAGGATACCTGCTCAAACCGATGAACTGTCCGCATCACCACCGGATCTATGATAATGAGATGCGGAGTTACCGTGATCTGCCGGTCAGACTGGCCGAATTCGGCACCGTTTATCGGTACGAACAGACCGGTGAATTAAACGGACTCTCCCGTGTTCGTGGATTCACCCAGGATGATGCCCACATCTACTGTACCAACGACCAGCTCAAACAAGAGATCAAAAACTGCATAGAACTGACCCAGTTTGTATTCTCAACTTTTGATATGCCGGTCGACATACGACTCTCCTTCCGGGATGAAAATATCGAAAAATACGGGGGTGATGTTGAACTTTGGGACCGGGCTCAGCAAGAAATCCGGGAAGTGGCCGATGAAATGGAGCTGGATTACAAGATAGCTGTTGGCGAAGCCAGCTTCTACGGGCCTAAAATCGACTTCATCATACACGATGCCCTCGGAAGAAAGTGGCAGCTTGGCACCGTGCAGGTTGATTATGTCATGCCGGAGCGATTTGAACTGACCTACATCGGTGCGGATAACAGCAAGCACCGGCCTGTCATCATTCACCGGGCACCATTTGGGTCTATGGAGCGTTTCACCAGTATCCTGATTGAGCATTTTGCCGGCTATTTCCCGGTTTGGCTCAGTCCTCAGCAAGCGGTGATCATAACCGTTTCCGAACAGTACAATGAGCTGGCAGAGTCTTACAGGAGTCAATTGGAAAAAGCTGGAATCCGGGTAAAAACCGATCTTCGAAACGAACAAATCGGTGCAAAAATCCGAAATGCCGAAACTGCAAAAATCCCCTATATGTTAATTGTAGGTGAAAAAGAGATGAAAAATCAGACAGTTTCGGTTAGAAAACATAAAAAAGGCGACATAGGAAGCTTTAAATTTTCTGAATTTCTTGCGATTATAAAAGAAGAAGTGGACAAGAAGTTACTGACAGATGCAGGTTAATGCCGGTTTTAACAAATATGAATTATCCGTTATTGCCGGTCAGGCAGTAGACGGTCTTGTCTGAAACATAAATAAGTAAAGGAGAAACAACCATCGGAAAACGATACAAACACTATTCTGCCCGCAAAGAGGAACCCAAGGAACGGGTAAACGAAAATATCCGTGCGGATGTGGTGCGAGTCATCAAACCGGACAATGAGCATGCCATTCTTCCGGTCGGTGAAGCACTGGATATGGCGTTTAATTTAAATCTGGATCTCGTTGAAGTCGCCCCCAATGCCGATCCTCCCGTATGCAAGATCATGGATCATGGCAAATATCTGTTTGAAAAAAAGAAAAAAGAGAAAGAAGCCAAGAAAAAACAACACGTTATTGTTTTAAAAGAGTTGCGCTTTCGGCCCCAGACCGACGATCATGACTATAATTTTAAAAAACGCCATGCCGAAAGCTTTCTGAAAGAAGGCAACAAAGTCAAGGCAACGGTCCAGTTCAAGGGGCGGGATATTATTTACAGTGACCAGGGCAAAAAGCTGCTCGATCGCCTCGCAGAAGATCTTGAGGATATTGGCAAAATTGAAACACCGGCCAAACTCGAAGGAAAACGCATGTCAATGGTACTGACACCAGCCAAAGGCCCGGGTTCGTGATTACAAATATCACTGAAACCGGTATAAGTCAAGATATCCTTATAGACGCCCACACTCCCCGAAGCTGTAATACGGAAAGCAATGGAAGACTCACCGGAGGGGTGTGTATTGTGGAAAAGAGGTCTGTTCAGGGATATTTCTTTGCTGATAAAGTACTTTTTTGCTATCTTTTATGCTTGCAAAATTTTAACCACTTATCAGGTTAATCATGCCAAAAATGAAAACCATCAGTGGCGCCAAAAAGCGTTTCAAAGTTACCGGAACCGGTAAAATTAAACGTAAAAAGGCGTTCACCAGCCATATTCTTACCAAAAAAACACCTAAAAGAAAAAGGAATCTGCGTATAGCGACACTGGTTGATAAAACCGATGTGCCGCGCATACGTAAATTGATTCCCTATTCCTGATATTTTAACCATAAAAAACTGAAAAAATGCCACGATCGACCAATAATGTGGCTTCCCGTCGCCGTCGCAAACGCGTCCTTGACCGTGCGAAAGGTTACTGGGGTGCAAGAAGCAAGGTCTACACTGTCGCTAAAAATGCAGTGGAAAAGGCCCTTCAATACCAGTACCGCGACAGGAGAGTCCGCAAAAGAGAATTTCGAAAACTCTGGATTGCCCGAATCAATGCAGCAGCCCGTCTTAACGGCACCACCTACTCCAAACTTACGGGCGCGATGAAGGCCCGGGAAATGGAAATCAATCGCAAGGTGCTGGCCGATCTGGCTGTTCATGATCCACAAGCGTTCACAGCTGTTGTGGAAGCGGCCCGAAAGAAATCCTGAGTTACATCACTTTTTAATAAAACCGGCAGTATCACAATGATGCTGTCGGTTTTTTTATGCTGCAACACAGGATCTGTTGATGTAGTTTAATATATTGCACCTCGTCGTGTCCCGTATATTCAAAATCTTATACACCTATTGACGCAAACCTGATATGGCAACCGTTCCCGATATTGAATCCGTAAAAAAAGAGATAACCTCATATTCCCTTGATTCGGAAGAAAATATTGAATCTTTCCGGCTTAAATACCTGTCCCGGAAAGGAATCATCACCGAAATGCTCGCCGGTATCGGAAAAGCGGCACCCGAAGAGCGGGCCCGGCTTGGCCAAGAGCTCAATGCCCTTAAAAAAATGGCAGATGCCCGCTTCAAAGAAGCCAAAAAGCGTCTGGAAGGCGGAGCTGCTTCACAAAAGTCCGCTGCCGACGATCCCACGTTGCCACCGGCACCCACTCCGGTTGGATCCAGCCACCCACTCTCCCAAACGCTTGAAGAGATCAAGACCATTTTCTACCGGCTCGGATTCACCATTGCCGACGGACCCGAACTGGAAGATGATTTTCACAATTTCACGGCCCTGAATTTCCCGCCCGAGCACCCGGCCCGTGACATGCAGGATACGTTTTTTATACGTAAGGATGAAAACAATCCGGAAAACGACCTGGTCCTTCGTACACATACCTCGCCGGTTCAAATCCGGTTGATGAAGGAGCAAAAGCCACCGGTTCGTGCCATTATGCCCGGCCGGGTGTATCGGAATGAATCTATCACCGCCAAGTCGTACTGCCTGTTCCATCAGGTGGAAGGTCTCTATGTGGACAAAAATGTCAACCTGGCCGATTTAAAGCACACTCTGATCACTTTCTCTGAATTACTGTTCGGAAAAAACATGAAATACCGGATTCGTCCCTCCTTCTTTCCATTTACCGAACCGAGTCTTGAAATGGACATCTGGTGGCAAACCGGAAACAGGCCCGGGCAATGGATGGAAATCCTGGGAGCCGGTATGGTGCACCCCAATGTACTGAAAGCTGTGGATGTCGATCCGGAAACCTGGACCGGTTTTGCTTTTGGAATGGGGGTGGAACGCATCACCATGTCACGCTATGAAATCGATGATATCCGGTTGCTTTATGACAATGACTTGCGCTTCCTGAATCAGTTTCCCTGAGCCGATCATATCTGCCCTTATTTGCTTGAAAGAAAAATTATTAAACAGATGAAAATTTCGTACAACTGGTTATCCCGATATTTGTCCCGCATACCGGATGCAATCGAAACAGCAGAGCGTCTGACACTAACCGGACTTGAAGTTGAGGAAATCGAAGACAGCGGTTCCGACTTTGAAGGAATCGTGGCAGGCAAAGTTCTGGATGTAAGTCCTCATCCCGATGCCGACCGGCTGGTGGTCTGTCATGTTGACACCGGTGAGGACACGCCTTCGCAAATAGTTTGCGGGGCACCCAATGTTGAAGCCGGACAGATGGTTCCGGTAGCCACCGTCGGCTCCGCCCTTCCGAAACCCATGCCGGACGGATCGCCGTTCAAAATCCGCAAAACCAAAATCCGCGGACAGCAATCGGCCGGCATGATCTGTGCCGAAGATGAACTGGGCCTTAGTGATGATCACAGCGGTATTATGGTCCTTAACTCCGGATTGCAACCGGGCACGCCATTTTCTGAAATTGTCGGGTCGACCAAAGATACCGTTTACGAAATCGGCCTGACCCCGAACCGGCCGGATGCCACTTGTCATCTGGGTGTAGCCCGGGACCTTGCCGCTGTGACCGGCGCCCGACTGGAAAAGCCCCTGGACAAACTTCCCGAGATCACCGACAAGCTGGATGCCGATACCATTCAAATCACCGACACCGACAAGTGCCACCGCTATACCGGCATTTTAATCCGCGGAACCGTCATTTCGGAATCTCCGCAATGGTTAAAAGACCTGCTGATTGCCATCGGATTACGCCCTGTAAACAATGTGGTCGACATTACCAACTTTGTACTGCATGAGTTGGGCCAGCCCCTGCATGCATTTGACTATGAACGTCTTACTGATGGAAACATCCATGTCCGTTCGTTTGATACGGAGACGGCATTTACTACGCTTGATGAAGTTGAACGCAAGGTTCCGGCCGGATCGCTGTTCATCTGCGATGGCGAAAAGCCGATTGCCCTGGCCGGAATCATGGGCGGAATGAACTCTGAAATATCACAAGAAACCACGGATTTATTGATAGAGTCGGCCTGGTTCGAACCAACCGGCATACGCAAAACCGCCCGACAACTGGCTCTTCAAACCGACTCCTCATATCGATTTGAACGGGGTGTTGACCCGAATATTACCAGTATGGCCGCATTGCGTTGTGCCGGCCTTATACTTGAAATGTGCGGTGGTACCGTTGAGGGAATGGATGATGTCCATCCGGTAAAAACCCGGCCTGAAAAGATCTCCTTGCGGCACAACCGTCTCAACAAAATACTGGGAGTTCCTCTGGATGAAGAGTTGGTAACCGGAATTCTGAATAAACTTGAAATACAGACCGGGAGCGTACGTCAAAACGGCTCCGACATCAGCTGGCACTGTACAATTCCCACCTTCCGGCCCGATATCGTTTCAGAAATAGATCTTATCGAGGAAGTCGCCCGGATTTATGACTACAATAATATCCCCGATCCGGAGCGGATCACAATAGCCAGTCCCGAACCTGTTCCTTATGAAGAGACCTTTCGGGAGAAGGTCAGAAATGCGGCTATTGGTTGCGGCTTGAAGGAGATATATACGAACAGTTTGCTTCCGGAGCGCCATATGGAACTTCTTGGCGGCGAAGCGGTGGTCGTTCCCACTCTCAATCCGATAACCAAAGATCAGTCTCTGCTGCGAACCCGGCTGCTTTTCGGATTCCTGCGTTCAGCCGCATATAACTTCAACCGGGATGTTGTCGGTGTGCGTTTTTTCGAGATCGGGAATATCTTTCGAAAAGACGAAGGAGGAGGCACCTGGATCGAAGGTATACATGAAGCGACCCACCTGTTGGCAGGTCTGGCCGGTCAAACTCATTCCGGACACTGGAAAAACCCTCCACGGGCATACGATCTTTTCGACCTCAAGTCCCTGGTTGTATCGATTCTCCGGCAACTTGAAGTTGAAGATGCCATTGACTGGAGCGTGTCCGGTGACGAACTCTTGCTTGTTGCAGCCAAATCGGCCGATTCCAAAAAGCGGAAAAATTCGCGAAACGTCGCGACCGGCACCAAAAACAGAAGTGACGGCCGTGACCGTATAATCGGCGGAAAAACGGTCATTGGCTCGTTGTCGTCTGTCAGTAATGCGTGGAAAAAAAGCACGGACGTGGAAACCGGGGCTTTTGTCGCAGAATTGAATATCGATTTGCTTCAGCAGCTTGCCGGGCAGAAACGGGACAAGACCTATCAACCGGTCTCCAAATTTCCGGCTTCAGCATTTGATCTCGCCCTGGTCGTTGAAAAAAGTGTTCCTGCCGGTGATCTTGTATCACGTATGCATCATGTCGCAGGTGATCAGCTCCAGTCCATTGAGGTCTTTGATGTGTTTGAAGGGGGTTCTCTGGAAAATCATGAAAAAAGCATTGCTTTTCGTTTGACGTTTCAAGATAATTCCAAGACATTGACAAACAACGATATCGATCCGATCATCCGGAAAATTTTGAAAGAGCTCGGCTCTCAATATCGTGCAAAATTGCGATCTTAATGATAACCTGCATCGTTGCGTTCCCCACACCGAGCGCATAAGTGACCTACAAAGATCAGCCATATTATAAGGAATACCGTGACCTGCTGAACAGGCTTCGTGAACAAGTAGCGGAGCTGAAAGCAGAAAAAGAAAACTATCAACGCGAAAACCGGGTACTCACGGAACAGTTGAGAGAGGTTCGTTCTCAGCTTGCCGAAAGCCGGCAGGAAATCGAAAAGCTGAAAGAAGAGCTGAAAACGGATCGTCATTTCCGGCCGGAGAATCAAGCCTCTTCCACAGGCACCGATGCTCCCCGCCCGAATTCCACAGATAAATACCATCCGGATGATCCGGCCCCGTCACTGTTTGACAATTTAAGCGATACCCAAAAGATTGCCCTGCGCCAGCAAATCACCGAACTTATTACCCGGATTGATCACCACCTGACCCGATCCGGAAATCATGAATAAGGAAACTTTAAACAGATGAAATGGCCATGACGGCAAACCGTCACACAAGAGCATGATTATAATCGTCATGGACATTACATGTGTCCTTAAATAAAAATTTATAAACACATGAAATCTATCAAAGTATCCATCTTGGGCAAGCAATATCCTCTGAAGATCCAGGAAGATGACGAGGAGATGATGTACGAGATTGCCGGATACGTCGACAAACGATTTTCTGAATTCCGGAAAGCGCTGGTCAATCAATCCGAGTCCACCATAATGGTACTGGCCAGCCTGAGCATAGCTGAGGAACTGTTTTTGATGAACGACGGGTCACAACCAGACAGCCCGAAAGACGCCAAACTGATTTTTACGGAAATTAATGAGTCACTTCGACAAATTGTGGGTGACATTGAACGTGAAAATGACGATCTTTCATAAGAGTAGTTAACGCTTTTGAGGCAGGGTTAACATAAACAAGCACAACACTCAAAAACCAGGGCGTTTAACTTCGTCCGGCAATGCCAGGCCTCATGTCACACATGTGAATAGTGGAAGGCAGACCCGGTTCGAGTGGATGCCCGCACTGTCATAGACGGTAGCTTGTCTTGTGCCTGCTTCATTAGCGTTTTTTTATATCGTTTGATATCACGAAAGCCGGATTCATTCAGATGGTTTTCGTAGTACTGTTTTTTCATTCAGCTTCCCGTAGCGTTGTTGAGCGTGCATAAAAAGCCGGATTTATCTTGTACTAATCAATAGATTTCGAAATTCAGTTACATGTCACAACCCCTTAAGGTTCTGTTCATTGGTGATATCGTCGGAACACCCGGCCTCTCTCTCCTGGAAACTCTTCTGCCCTCCCTGATCAACAAGTACGAAGCTGACTTTGTCATCGCCAATGCCGAAAATTCACATGAGGGGATGGGAATTAACGAGGAAATCATCCGCAGTCTCTATCGTCTGGGCGTCCATGTTATAACGGGGGGAAACCACAGTTTCGCAAAATGGAAAATTTACCCCTACATGAAAACAGATCCGAATCTGTTGCGCCCCCTGAATTATCCGAAAGGTGCCCACGGATTCGGCTACGGCATTTATGACATCCCGAACAGCAACTCCAAAATCGGCGTCGTCAATCTGCAGGGCCGGACTTACATGCAGCCCATTGACGACCCCTTCCGGTCGTGGGACCGGGTACTTGAAAAGGTCCGGGAACAAACCAATATGATCTTTATCGATTTTCATGCCGAAGCCACCGCCGAGAAGATGGCTTTTGGTTGGTATGTTGATGGTAATGCATCCGTTCTGGCCGGAACACACACCCATATTCCAACGGGTGATGCCCGTATTCTTCCCAAGGGGTTGGGGTATATCACCGATGTCGGTATGACCGGCCCGTACCATTCCGTCATCGGCATGGACAAGGAAACCGCAATCAAACGATTTCTGATTCAAACCCCGCATAAATACAAAGTAGCCAATGGAGACAACCGTATTTGCGGTCTGGTCACCAAAATCGATCCTGAAACCGGATTCTGCGTTCACATCGAACCGATCATTTATCCAGCATTCGAAAAAGAGAAATCATCGTGACGGACCAGTATATCCTCTTACGAGCTAAAGAGATCCATAAAACCTACAGTGGAAAGGCTGAGCCTGTCCATGTTCTGAATGGGGTTCATATTGACATCCGCAAGAATGACATAGCGGCGATTATCGGGGCCAGTGGTTCGGGTAAAAGCACCCTGTTGCATATTCTGGGTGGACTGGACCGCCCTGACAAGGGTACCATACGGTTCCGAAACACCGAACTGTCGGCAATGAATGATGAAGCCCTCGCCCATTTCCGGAACCGCAACATCGGCTTCGTGTTTCAATTTCACCACCTCCTTCCCGAATTCACAGCTTTGGAAAACGTTTTCATGCCCGGACTTATCGCCGGGAAACCGATGTCTGAAATTCGGGATCGTGCCGAATATCTGTTGGAAGAGACCGGATTGTCCGACAGAATGGATCACCGTCCGGCCGAGCTATCCGGAGGAGAGCAGCAGCGGGTGGCCGTTGCAAGAGCGTTGATGAACCAGCCGGAAATCATCATGGCCGATGAACCAACCGGTAATCTGGACGAGCGCAATACCGAGAAGCTGTTGAACCTTCTGCTGGATTTGAAAAGCAAAGAACAGACCGCTATTGTCCTGATAACCCATGATCATCGCATAGCAGCGGTTACCCCGACTGTCTATCTCTTGAAAAACGGCATGCTTGAATCCACTGTAATAGAAAACTCCTGATTTTGTCCTGTGCTAAAACTGTGATATATTTAGCTCACTTTTTAATGTAATACTATTTACAAGCTTCAATACCACTTATGGCCAAGCGTCTAACAAAAGAACAACTCGAAACCGATCCACTGCTGACCAGTTATTATCTGTTTATCAGTTTTCTGAAACGCAACATGACTGCCGTCATCTCAGCATCAATTGCAGCAATATTACTGATCGGTGGTGGAATATATTACTATCTCCATACCCAGGCCCAGGAACAGGAGGCCCAGGATTTACTGGTCCACGCCGAACAAGCATTTCAGCGGGGAGAGTATGAAGTCGCCCTTGAAGGCGATGATGCCCGGTTAAGCATTGGTTTTATGGATATCATCGATAATTACAGCCGTACACGGGCGGGAAATCTTGCCCGGTACTATGCGGCTGTATCGGAAGCCGAACTGGGAAACTACGAGCAGGCTCTTCAGTACATCGAGCAGTTTGATCCTCCCGATGGTATCCTGGGAGTTGGTCCTATCGCTCTTCACGGTGTCATTCTGGCCAATCTCGGACAATACGAAGAGGCTGCTGAGGTCTTTTTGGAAGCGGCCGAATGGGATGAAAACGAATCTACTACACCCCAGAACCTGGTTAATGCCGCAGAAGCTTATATCGAAGCAGATCAACATGACAGAGCTCTGGAAATTGTGAATCGCATCCTTGGTACCTACGAAGACTCACAGGTGGCCGATCAGGCCAGAAGACTGGAAGGCATGCTCATCGCCCGCCAATAGGTTGGAAATGTCCCTTTTGCACTAATCTGAAAAAAACAGAAAGGGTACAACAATTTTCTTTTTAATTCGTAATGGGGTTAAGTGCAGCTTGCGATAAGCACTGCATGGACAGGACACTATAAAAAACTACATTGACCTCTAAGTTTTCAGCCCCTGGTATTGAATGTACCGGGGGCTTCATTTTTTACACTTCCGGCGTCCTCCTCATCTCTCCCGGTCCATATCTCCAAGCTGGATATTCAGTGCTTTGATGGAAATCTGAATTTCCCATATCGAGAGAGCGAGCGATGCGAGCAGAAATACCAGGCCGGCAGCGAAAACATATTTTGCCGCTGCCATATAACCCTGAAAAAGCAACAGCATACATAACGCAGAGAGAAACAGACTCACAACCCCCAATACCTGCATATCACGTATCAGGCGGGTACGAAGTCGAAGGTTAGCTATCTGATACACCAGCAAAGGGTCATGCTTTTGCTGATATTTGCCGTGCAAATTCCGGATAAGGTTGGCCAGTGTCAGAAAGCGGTTGGTATAAGCCAATAACAGCAAAGAGATTGCGGGAAATAACAGGGCCGGTGTTGCCAGATCAAGATCCATATAGTCTGTGTAGTTTGATCAACCTGTACTTTGCATGGCCGCTGCTATACCATTGATGCTGGAAAACAGCGTGTGACGCAATTTAGTCGATTTCTGTTTACGATTTCGCTGCATCAATTCAATCTGCAGCAAGTTTAAAACATCAGTGTATGGATTCCTCAGGGCTATCGATTTCTGGATCACCGGATTGCGGGAAAGCAATTGCTCTTCCTGCGATATTTTCAGCAGAGCCAGCCGTGCCTTGTTAAACTCTTCCACAATAACATGGTGAAACCCGTTTTCCTCCTGGCGTGAATAATACTCGGCGATATCCAGATGAGCGCGTGCCAATTCACGCTGTGCATTATCAACCACCGAACAGAAAAATCGCGATTCTTTGTACAGGTTCTGCATCAGTTCCAGATCCTGTGGTTGATCCTTAAGATAGGTATCCAATGCCGAACCGGTACCGAACCAGCCCGGCAGGTTATAGCGTGTCTGTGTCCATGCAAACACCCATGGAATGGCTCGCAGACTCTCGAAGTCCACCTCTTTTCCCGATTTCCGGGACACCGGACGGGAGGCTATCGGCAATGCACTGATGAATTCAATGGGAGTGATAGTGGCATACCATCTCCAAACATCGTTTTTCCGGGTGAAAGACTGATAGGCTTTCATAGATCTCTGTGATATTTCTTCCATCATGGCCACCGCCCGTTCATCACTGCTGATTTCATGGCGTTTTTCGCGGGTGGCCTGTCCGGTAGACTGAATCATGGCATTGACAATCTGTTCGAGGTGACGCCGGGCGATTGATGGCAGGGCATACCGGAAAGAGATCACCTCCCCTTGTTCGGTAAACCTGATCTTGCCGTTATGACATGCCTGGGGAAGTCCCATCACGGCCTGGTTGGAGCGGCCGCCTCCCCGGCCAACCGTACCGCCGCGGCCATGAAACAAGCGGCAGGTTACATCATATTCCTGACAAACCAGCGCCAGATCCTCCTGGGCTTTGTGCAAAGCCCAATTCGCCATCCAATACCCGCCATCCTTGTTACTGTCAGAGTATCCCAGCATAATTTCCTGAAAATTATCACGGCTCTCCAGATGATCCCGGTACAACTCATTTTCGAAAAGATCCGACATGATCTTGCGGCTGGCATTCAGGTCATCCACCGTTTCGAAAAGCGGAACCACATCCAGATGGCTGACGACCTCGTCCTTTTTCCAGAACCACAGCCCCATCTCCTTGGCTATCAACAAAACTTCCATCAGGTTACTAACCGAATGCGTCATACTAACGATCACACTACCAATGACCCCGGGATCGCGATGGACAGCTTCGGCAATAACCTTGAAAGTTTGCAGCATTTCTGTCGACTTCTCACTCAGCCTTATGTTCCGCGGAATGAGCGGCCTCGGACTTCCAAGTTCCTTTTCCAGCAGTTTCTGCTTTTCCTTCTCCTTCAACTTCTCATAATTGGAACTGATGCCGGCCATCTGCAGCATCTCTGAAACGCAAGATCCAAATATTTCACTGTGCTGCCGTATATCAATAGCGGCCAGATGATAGCCAAAAGCCTTGATCTGGTACTGCAGCTTTCTCAGAGAACCCCGGTCTGCCAGCTGCCGGAAACCGGACTGCCGCAAAGCGGATATCAGCTGCTCCACATCCTCCAGAAAATCGGCTACCGGATAGGGTCCGGCACCGGTACCCTGTTGTTCGAGCAGAAAGGCTTTCTGTCGCCGAAGTTTGGCCTGCATGAAATGAACTTTCAACCGGTAAGGCTCATGCCAGTATTCTTCGATATTCAGACCGGTATCAAACCGGTCATTATCTCTGTATATCGCATCGGCCAATACATCGGGTACAGCCATATGCCGGGAAGAGATGCTCAATTCATACCAAATTCCGCTTAAGGCCTCTTCATATTTGTTCATCGCCGATTCGTAATGAAGATGCAGCGTTTCCCTCGTCATCTCGGAAGTGACCCGGGGATTCCCGTCGCGATCCCCTCCTCTCCAGCTCCGGTATCTCAGAAAAGCCGGTAGTTCCGGACGTTTGCCGTAATAGATTTCTGCCGCATCCTCCAGATCCGAAAAAATCTTGGGAACGGTGTCCCATATGGAATTGGTCAGAAAATAGAGCCCGTTTCTTACTTCGTCGAGCACACTCAACCGGGACGGACGCACATCATCGGTGGATATGAGAATGCAGATCTGGGAAAACAGTTCCGATATAAGTTGTTCTCTTTCCGATGGAATCAGTGACTCGTTATTCAGTTTAAGAACCAGATTGGATATTCCCTGTTGTATATGAAGGATACTTCGCCGTCTCGCCTCGGTCGGGTGGGCCGTTAATGTAGGCTGAATATCCAGATTTGCAAGAATGTTGGTGAACTCAAAATAGGTCAGGTTCCGGGATTTCAGATAATGAACGGCCTGCATCACCGACTCATCCCTGGGATGCTCTTCATCGGAATTCAACTCGCGATCCCGGTTGATGCGGGTGATTTCAATTTGTTCGGCTCGATTTACCAGATGGAAAAAGGAGGTGAAAGCCCGAAGCAGCCAGTCCATCTGATTGGGAGTGAGCGACCGGAGGCGCTCTTGCACTTCATTGCGCAACGCGTCGGTGTCACTGCCCTCTTCATAAGCGGTTTTGCACCGGGAACGAAGTGATTCAACAAGATCGAACATCTCTTCACCGGCCAGATTCTGAACAGCCTGGCCAAGCAGTCCACCCAGTAAATTGACATTGCGGCTCAACGGTCTGGAAATGCCTTCACCTTCTGCTTCGATGTTCAATCCCTTCCATTCTTGCATAATTGATAATCCTTGTTACATACGGTTTGCCAGACTTTTGGACAAG
>SLOL01000124.1 GCA_007132495.1 Balneolales bacterium | reverse complement strand
TTTAATACATCGGTATGGACCTTCTCTATCTCGTTATTCTCAAACAGCGATGTATCACACGCCTTGATATCCAGCACAGGGGTACCGTCAACGGCATCCAGTCCGGTCACCCGCAACCGGTGACCTGTCCGTTCAATCACCGTTACGGTTGTCACCCCGATCGGATTCGGACGATTGGGAGATCGTGATGCAAAAACCCCTTTATGTTCCCCTGACAAGGTTGTAAGGCGCCAATCCGCTTCTCCATGCCCCGGCGACTCTGACAGATGAAATAAAAAAACCACATCCAGGTACCCCGCCGTCTCCGTCATAAACAGTCCCGTGACATACGGCTCATGGATCTCGATCACACTTTCCATTCCTTTCATTTCCGGAACTTTTCCCGGGTCTGTACATTTGTTGCGAATAAATCCCACCGGCTCCATGCGGTACATTGGTATACTCCTCTATTTTATCTCGTAACGATTCGGGATGATGTAAACCGATCCGTTTTCATGAATCATATGCACTTTCACGTCATAGAGTTCTTCTATGTTTTCTGCGGTAAACACCTCCATGCCTCCGCTTGCAAAGATCTTTCCCTCTTTCATCATCATGACCCTGGTGCCATAGAGAGATGCCAGATTGATATCATGCAACGCCATTATTACCGTAATGCCCCGGCTGGTAAGAGACCGGAGCAGGTCAAGCACTTCCATCTGATGCTTCAGGTCCAGGTTGGCCGTGGGTTCATCAAGCAGCAGCACCTCCGGCTCCTGGGCCAGCGCCCTGGCGATATAAACCCGCTGTTGCTGACCGCCGCTGAGTTTTTGAACCTCTTTCATGGCCACATCCTCAAGATTCAGACGCATCAGTATTTCATCAACAACCTCCATGTCCCTTCTTGCCGGCCGCCAACTTATATAAGGTTTCCGGCCTAACAATACAGCATCAAAAACCTTCATCGGAATGGCTTTTTGCTCCGATTGAGGAACATACGCCATCACGCGGGCCAGCCGGTCGGATCGATATGTGGAAATATTGTGATCATCCAGCAGCACCGCCCCTTTCCGGATCTTCAGGATTCCGTTCAAACATTTAATGAGGGTACTTTTCCCTGATCCGTTCGGCCCGACCAGCGTCACAAACTCTCCCTTCCCGATACGGGCGTCTATGCCCTTGAGCACCGGGATTCTGTCATAACTGAATTCGATATTCTTAAGATGTATTTCCATTGCAATTCAATATATAATTACAGCAATCCGAATGCATATAGCTGTTATGACCAGTATCCGCGGCCCATTCCCCGCAAAAGCAGGAACAAGAACAGCGGAGCACCGATGAATGAAGTCAAAATACCAACCGGCAGTATCACCGGTGAAAAAAGTGTCCTCGCCACAGTGTCGGACAGTAACAAAAACATCGCCCCGAACAGTGCCGAAGCGGGAATCAAAAAGAAGTCATCGCCACCGATACACCGTCGGACGATATGCGGTACAACGAGTCCGACAAAGGCGATGATCCCGTAAAAACTGACGACCACGGCTGTGGCCAATGAAGCCGCAAGCATTCCGGTTAGTCTGACCCGGGAAGCACGAACTCCCAGGCTTATTGCAAATTCATCCCCCGACTGCAATGCTTTGTAGCTCCAGGACTTTGACATGAAGAAAATCAGGATCGGAAAAAGCAGCAGCGACAAGACCACCACCTCGTCCCATGAAGCGCGACCGAGGTCACCAAACATCCAGAAGACAATTGCCGCCAGCTCCACATCCGTGGCGACATACTGCAATGCCGATACGCCGGCATTAAACAGTGAACCAATGGCAATACCGGCCAGAATCATAACCTCCGGGGTAGCTCCCCGGTACTGAGCAATTACCAGTATGAAACCGGTGCTGACCATGCTCCACACAAATGCCGAGAACATCACCAGATACTGTTCATCAATCCATGAATCTGTACCGGTGCCGGATGACCCGCCCAAGGACCCGGACATTACAATCGCAAATGCGGCGCCGAAAGCAGCGGCTCCCGATATGCCGAGGGTAAAGGGGGAGGCAAGCGGATTGCGCAACAAACTCTGCATAACTGCACCGGATGAGGCGAGCGCCAGTCCGGCAAGAAGCGCGGCAAGCACTCTGGGAAGCCGGATATTCAGGATAATCTGACCGGATATCGCATCGCCTCTTCCGGATAATACCCGGAATATATCGCTCACAGATATACCGGCAGCACCTGTGATCACGGCATACACTCCCACCGCCAGCATAATCAGAATTACCATAAGCACGAATAGTATCCGTCTCCGGGTATAATCCCGGTACTGATGAATGATGTTCGGTTTCTTCATGGAAGCTCCCGGTCAAGTTGTCGATATCCACCCCAGACCTCTTTCAACTCATCATAAACAGACACTCCCAGAAACCGTTCATAAACTTCGTCCACTTTATCCCGGATATCCACTTCACCGAATAAATCGGGGTAGAGCACTCCGGCCACATACCATGTATTTGCAAGAATATTTTCGTAGTTGGCGGCATAGTTGTTATAGGGAAGCACCCCGTAAACCTCTCCGTTCCGGAGTGCCGACATGCTTTCGTACAGAGGTGTACCCGGAGACAATTCACCGCGGGTTACACTCCAGCTTGCCAGGTCAACAAATACAACCTCCGGATCCCACATGATGAGTTGCTCCCTGTCGATGAATGTGCCCTGGATCGGATTGACCAGGCGCTCATCAATTTCCCCTGCCACATTTTGGGCATTTATAAACCGAAATGGGGGGTAAAACGGTTCTGTGGAGGCGATTCCGCGTGTGCCGCTGTAAGAGACTCCGCCCACATACACCCGGGGCGAATCCGCTTCGGAATGGCCGGAAGTCCGTTCATTCAGCTCCTCAAGCGAGCTCCGGATATAGGCGATCAACTCATCCGCCCGGTCCTCTTTTCCCAATACCGAAGCCATCTTTTTCAACGATTCAAAAAACGTGTCACGATGCAACGAAAAATCGCCGTATTCAAGTGCCACTACCGGAATACCGGTCCGGTTCTGAAGCTCATCCGCCTGACCCGCCGTAGTAAATGTCATGAAAATGACATCGGGATCCGCAGCCACAAGCAGTTCAGAATCACCACCCATAAGCGGCCCGACCGAAGGAAGCTCCCTCAGTTGGGGATTGGCCATCAAATAGGGCCGGTCGGCTTGACGTTCCGGCTCTTCTATACCTGCGACATATTCCACGGCATCCAGATAGGCCAGCATACGAAGTGCGCCGGCCCGCATACAGACAACGCGTTCAACTTTGTTTGTCAAAGTTATTTCTCTGCCATGCATATCCTCGATTACTAGCTGCCCTGAACCGGACGAATCCCGGCGCTCCGGCGCACATCCGATAACCGCAATTACGGTCACAACCCATATCGACATCCGGATTATTTGATACTGTAAACGCTTATTCATAATCAAGCCGATTGATAATGCGTACGGCATCGGGTTCCGTGGCATTCAAACCATTGCCGGACCCGTGCCCTTATCAGATGCCTTCCACGGGCATCAGGAAATAATGGTATTACCAGGACCCGTCATAGACCACTTTAACATTGAAAAATCTGCCCGGCGACTGGTGGAACAGAGTCTCCATATGCCTGTTATCAAACATATCCATCACTTCAAACGTCGCCGTCAGCGAGTCAAAAAAACGGCGCGACACCATGATGTCAAACGTCACATATGGACTCAGTTCCGTCATATTCTGGTCGTCGGCGTACTGGCTGCTCTTGTACAACATTGAGAATCCGATATCCGCCCACCGGCTTTGCCATTGCAGGGTGCCGCCGGCCTGGTGCTCCGGCGTATAGGTCAATCGATTTCCCTCCAGGACATCTCTGCCCGGAAAAGAGCGAATTTGAGCGTGATGCCATGTATAGTTGGCCGATAGCGTCAATTGGGCCGAGGCCACGAAGCGTATATCCCACTCCGATCCTGCAATGCCTACCGAGGATACATTTTCCCTGCGATAGACCGGCCTGGTTCCCCAAAGCAGATCACCGGTTTCCACATAATAGAGGAAATCGTGTCCACGGGCGTAATAAAATGTCGGCGATATCATCCAGCGCCATTGCGGGCGATAATCGAACCCTGCTTCGTAGTTGTCAAGTTTTTCGGGTCCCAGATTGGGATTGGCGACTTTCGGTCCGATCCACATCCATCCCGACCGGGTCAGGTCGTCCAGAATCGAAGCCCTGAAACCCCGGGCATAGGAGACATATCCGCTTATCATCCGGTTCGGATTGTATCTCAGAGCCGTGCGCGGACTCAGTGTCGACCAGCTATTCGTTTCCAACGCTCCGTTATACGTCGCAAAATCCGTCACACCATCACCACGTGCTTCAAAGAAACCGTCGTAGAAACGGACATGGTCGTAGCGCAAGCCCAGCTGGATATGAAACTGCTCGTCGAGAAGACTGATTTCATCCTGTAGATACCCCGCAACAAACCGCATGCTCCCCCGGTTGACGATCTCATCAGGTGAAGTGCGGTAGAAGTCACCACCGTCAACAGCACCGACTTTCGTCTCCAGGCCGGCCGTCAGCGTGTGATTCGCCCCTACATCCTGAAACAGATCGAGCGTGATTCCCATGTCATCACGGTACGAATCCACGTCAAAACGCTCATAACGATCTCCGCGCATCCGCTCATTTACTCTGAAATAGTCCTCCCGCTGGAAAAACATATTCAGATGATAGCGAAAATCATCCTGCTCGCCCCGGATCCCAAATCGCACCCGGTTCATATCAAAATTCCGGTACATACCGTCCGGCGCCTCGATTTCCACGCCTTCACCCCGTTTATTCAGAAACAGATCATAGCCGGCGCTTATTTTGAAAAGATCATTGACGGCATAGGTCGCACTGGCATTGATGCCCCCCTCTTCCACGTATCTCGGGACGCGGTATTGGTGTTCCGGAAGTGATCGGGCCGTATCGGGGATCGTATTGTAACCGTCGCTTTCGGTATAAAATCCGTGAAGTTGAACATCAAGCCGTTCCGTAATCCGGCTCGATACATTCAAATGGCTTTGAAACGTGCTGAACGTTCCGTAGGAAAGTCCGGCTGATGCGGAAAACGGCTCTTGCGGTGTTCGGGTGACCACATTGATGATTCCGCCCATGGCGTTGCTGCCATAGAGCGACGAGCCGGGACCTTTGAACACCTCCACCTGCTCCACATTGGAAGAGTTAATACTGTGCCAGTTCACCCCACCGGTATCGGATGAATTAACGGGAACGCCGTCGACCAGAACCAGTGTCCGGCTTTGCTCATCACCCGACAGTCCCCGTACGGTTACTCGCGGACGCATGGTGATCGGGCCAAATGAGTTTCTTGTATTGACACCCGACACGGTCGCCAGCTTATCGACGATTCCGGTTGCCGGTATGTGATTCATGGTTTCTGCCGAAAGCACATCCACCCGTCCGGGCACACTGGATAATGTCCGCGGCGTTTTTGTAGCGGTAACCTCTATTTCATCAAGCACACGATAAAGAGTATCTCTTTGCCACTGTGCCTGTACAGGATGGCTAAGAGCGTGGCCCAACGACCATATCATAAAGATGACAAAGCCCCGAACGACGAAATAACGAGTTTTTTGCAGAAAAGGAAATTCAGGAGATGCATTCCGGGGGCAGCACTCCTTTGCGAAATTACAACGCTTCCCAACTTTAGTAATCATTGGTTTAAGACCGGTTAAATATTACCTTTTAATAAAATCGTGCCACCTGCGGCAAAAAAATATTAATCCGCTCTGCTCATCGTCAGCTTACCATGCTGGATGCCTTTTATGGCAATCAGCCTGTCCGCCAACTCGGTCAGGACCGATGCCTCGCCTTTTACAGCAATAATTTCCATGCACAGCTCCTTTTCCAGATGAAAATGCTGCGAAGAGAGAATACTGTCATGGTACTCATGCTGTACGTCGGTCATTTTCTTTAATAATTGCCGTTTATGGTGGTTGAAAATAAGGGTTATGGAGCCGGCAACAACATTGTTGCATTCCCATTTTCTGGTTACAATGTTTTTGCTTATCAGTTGGCGGATAGCCTGTGAACGATTGGCAAAATGATTTTCCGAAACATATTCATCCAATTCATCCAATAGCTCTTTTTCTATTGACACTCCAAAACGAACAATAGACATCGTGTCACTTTTTAATAATATATTGTTACCCTTGATGTATAATACTACTTTTTGATATAAAATACATTACCGACGGGTATAACTGATAAAAAAATCCGGTGTATCTTCCGTCATGATAAACACTTTGACCGCTTTAACGGCATTGATTCCAACATCGCTGTTTTGAAAAATACCGAAAAACCCAAGAGATTTGAACCTGTTTTGGTTATTATAAACCGTGGCACCGGTGACCGGCCAAGAGGTCGACGAGCCGACAAAGTAATGTCATTGCTTGAGCGGTATGGCATTATTGCCGATATCCACGAAACTACATCACTGACCGAAGCAACACTTGTTGCACGCAAAGCTTCGGGATCATACCGGCTGGTTTTGGCCGGCGGCGGTGACGGTACCATAAGTGCCGTGGCTGCAGGTTTATCCGGTACCGGCTGTTGTATGGGCATGATTCCATTCGGAAGCGGCAATGATGTGGCCCGCGGCCTGCATATTTCCCGGGGATTGCATGCATCCATCCGGCATCTGTCCGACAGATTATCCGATTTGTCGGATACGGGCACCGACCCCTCAGATCACGTAGTACGATACATTGATACGGGTCAACTGACCAGTGAAGCGCCGCACTCTTTTTTCCTGAACACCCTCGGCGTTGGATTTGACGGCAAAGTAGCTGATAACGCAACGCACACCCGGTTGTTCCGTGGGAAAACAAAATACCTGTTTGGAGTACTGAAATCCCTGTTTACCTATCGCGCCACTTCCATGACCGTTACAACGGATCAGGGAAATATATCCGGCCGTTTTCTAATGGTCACGGTGGCTAACGGATCTTATGAAGGAGGAGGCATTCGGATTGCTCCGGAAGCAGATCACTCGGACGGACTTTTCAATGTGGTAATGATCAGGGACACGGGACTGTGGGCAAGAATTCCGCTCCTGATCAGGGTGCTGCTTTGGGGTGCCCGTCCTGATGACAAAATCTCCACTGTTACTACCCGCCATGTCCGTATTGAAACAGAAGATGCCGTATTTGTGCATGCTGACGGTGAAATCATAAGCCGGCAATTGAAGTTTATCACGGCAAAGGTTGATCCCGGTTCCCTGAAGATGATTACCGGCTATTAGCCTCTGCCGGACAATGTGTCCCGACTGCCGGCAGCCGTCCCTGAAGCCACCCGGCCGCATCAGCTCAATTTGCCGCATACCGATTCCACCCGGTTGATAATCTCCGGGTCTCTGATCAATGCTACAGCGCGGTCAATCTCATCCCGCATATAGCGGTCCTTATCCAGATGCGGAATCTCCGACCTGAGATAGTCGTGCGCCACCAGAACCCCCTCACCCGGCTTCAAAGGCTTGCGAAAATCGAGCGCCTGGGCCGCCGCAAGCAGTTCTATAGCCAGTATAACCTCGACATGCTCGAATACCTGAAGCAACTTGACAGCCGAAACACCTCCCATGCTCACATGATCCTCCTGCCCCAGGCTGGTTGGAATGGAATCCACAGATGCCGGATGGGAAAGGATCTTGTTCTCGGATACCAGCGAGGCCGCTGTATATTGCGGGACCATGAAACCGGAATTGATCCCGGTCTCTCTCATTAACAATTCGGGCAGTCCGTCATGGCCCTCGAGCAACAGATAAGTACGTCGCTCGGAAATACTACCCAGTTCCGAAAGTGCCGGTGCCGCATGGTCAAGTGCCAGAGCCGGCGGCTGACCGTGGAAATTGCCGCCGCTGACAATATCCCCGTTCTCCAGGACAAGGGGATTGTCATTTACCGAATTGATTTCGGTTTCAATGACCTGTTTGCCGTAACGCAGAGCGTCTCTGCTTGCCCCATGCACCTGGGGAACACATCGCAGGCAGTATGGGTCCTGAACTTTGCCGCAATGTCGATGGCTCTCCAGGATCTCGCTTTTACGGAGCAATTTACGCACATTTCCGGCTACGTCAATCTGGCCCGGATGGGGACGCAGCAGGTGTATCCGCTCATCAAACGGTACGATACTACCCTGCAGAGCTTCCAGACTCATCGCTGAAATCAAGTCTGCCATTTTAACCAGGTGGTTGCTGCGATAGAAAATCCAGGCACCATATGCACTCATCAATTGTGTCCCGTTGATCAAAGCGAGACCATCTTTGGCCTGAAGCGTAATCGGTTCAAGCTGATGGGATTGAAGAATAGCACCGGCCGAAACCGGCTCCTTTCGGTTGTCATCCCAGAATTGGCCATGACCAATCAGTGGAAGTGACATGTGGGCCAACGGTGCCAAATCCCCGGAAGCACCCAGACTGCCTCGTGAAGGAACAACCGGTATCAGATCATTTTCAGCAAAATACATGAGCCGCTCAAACGTGCGCAGGGAGATGCCGGAGTAGCCCAGGCCAAGGGTATACAGTTTCAGCTGAAGCATCAACCGTGAAATTTCAAACGGAACAGACGGCCCTACACCAACAGCATGACTCAATAACAGATTGGTCTGCAGACCGGACAACTCATGGGTCCCGATCCGTTTTTGTGCCATTGCCCCGAAACCGGTATTGATACCGTAATAGGCATTTCCGTCCGCAAGTGCCTTTTCCACAATCCCGCGTGATGCTTTAAGTGCCTCTTTGTTTTTTTTCAGCACTGTCAGCTGATTTGAAAGATCCTCAAAAAGGCGGTCAACCGTTATGGCCGAATTACTCATTTCCATTATTGATATGTGGACCGGGGTAACAGCTATTGTCAGGCTGTGCTTGCCCGGGTGACAGGTTGATCGAACCTGCAGAATGTATTCCTTTCCCTGCCGGTCAGCTTACAATCATGCCATACAGATTAATATAGGATACGGCGATACCAGCTGAAAGCCTCCACCTTATTAACTTGAGTTCTTCTCTGTGGAGAAGTACATTTTAAAAAGATCATATCCATTATCCTGATTTTGTTCATTCAGCAGGATCTCTTCATTCACCGCTTTAATCTGGGTGTTCCCATGAACGATAACAATTCCCTGAACCGGTATCTTGCCTCCCGAAGAAGCTTTCTGAAAAAAGCCGGGCTCCTTACCGGTGCAGGCTTTATCCTTCCCTCAACAGTGCTTACCTCCCATTCCGGTACGGTTGACACTAATGGTATCCCCGCAGTGCATTCTGGTCGGGACAACAGTGCCGGCTCCATGGTTCGGATTCGTGGACATGTCATCTCCGATGGTTCCGGTGTCCGGGATGTAGTGGTAACCGATGGTCTTCGCGTTACTCAAACGAATGATGAAGGAGAGTATGAACTGGTTTCAGACGGGCGGCGTCCTTTCGTCTATCTGTCACTGCCATCCGGATACAGGATCCCGACCAATCCGACCGGCACCGCACACTTTTATAAAAAAATTACACCGGATAGTAACGGAGAGATGACTGCCCGATTTCAACTGGAACCGAGGCGCAACAGCGAAGATCATCACCGTTTTTTATTGTTGGCCGACCCGCAAACCGAGAACAACTACGAGGTAGAGCGCTTTCACAGCGAAACCGTACCAGATATTCAACAGCTCATCCGCAGCTTCGGCGACGGACAGCCGATATTCGGATTCGGTTGCGGCGACCTTATGTTTGACAACCTTGAGCTGTTTCCGGAGTATGAGGTTGCTGTAAAAAAGTCCGGTGTCCCTTTTTTCCAGGTTCTCGGAAATCATGACATTGTATTTGATGTTCCTTCAACCGAAAAGTCCTATAAGGTATTCCATGAATATTTCGGGCCTTCCCACTACTCATTTGATATGGGTGAAGTACACTATATTGTTTTGAATAATATATTCTGGCATGGTGCCGGATATATCGGCTATCTGGGAAGAGATCAACTTGACTGGCTTAAAGCGAACCTGGCTCGTGTCGAATCCGGCCGAACCGTAATCGTTACCATGCATATTCCGGCCGAAAGCAAGCAATATGCAAGATTTGGACAAGGTACCCCATCCACCCATATTTCGGTCACCAACCGGCATGAACTGTATCGGTTGCTGGAACCTTATAACGCACATATCCTGTCAGGCCACACGCATGAACATGAGCATGTCTTCGAGGGGGGAGTTCATGAACACATTCACGGCACGGTCTGCGGCGCCTGGTGGAGCGGACCCATTTGCTTTGATGGAACTCCCAACGGCTATGGAGTATATGAAGTCCGCGGCAGTGAACTGCGATGGCAATACAAGTCCACCGGCAAAGCCCACGACCATCAAATCCGGCTCTATAAACACGGTACCGATCCGGAGGCTGCTGATGAGATTGTCGCCAATGTTTGGGACTGGGATCCGGAATGGAACGTATTCTGGTATGAAAACGGGGAACGCCGGGGCCGAATGAAACGGAAAACCGGCCCTGACCCTCTGTCCGTAAAGCTGCACGACGGATCCGACAAACCCGAACGCCGCACCTGGGTCAATCCCGTTCCGAATGACCACATGTTTTACGCACCGGCCGCCCGAAACAACGGTGATATCGTTGTTGAAGCCGTAAATCGATTTGGAAAAGCCTTCAAAACGCACCTGCGGCAGTAAGCGGATCCGTTACCACATCAGTTCCGAATGACTGCCTTTCCACGAATGTATTGCCTCTTATTGTTGTTGTTATTAATACCCGCAAGAGATAATTGGAGATGATGGCAGGCGGGTCAAATGACAGCCTGTCAGACCACATATAATCTCATTCGATCTGGCGGGTTGCTACTTATTTCATTCCATTATTTAACAAAGTGAAGAGGTGCATAATGGTTACAGAAAAGACAATTAAACAGCTCATCCGAAAAAATGGATCTCCAAAAGTAACACTTACCTTTCCCACCGAAAAAATCGGGATTGAACGTCGTCAAAATCCGATTCGCTTGAAAAATCAGTTGACAAAAGCTGCTGAAAAATTGAAATCACAGGGAATGAAGGTAGACGAGGTGGAGACGTTTTTAAAACCCGCGCGACAACTGCTTGATCAATCGCTGTTCTGGTCGGAGATGGGTTATGGAATGGTAATCTATATTGCACCCGGATACTTTGAGGTCTTCAAATTGCCATATGATACCTCCGAGATGATCTATGTCGACCGTGACTTCCTGATCACACCGCTGCTGCCGATGATAAGCATTGACGGCAGCTATTTTATCCTGGCCATCAGTTTGAAACAAATACGTCTGTTGCACTGCAGCCGCACATCCATCACCGATGTCACCCCCGAAGAACTCCCGGCCAACTTCGGGGAATGGCTTGGAGAAAAGCCCGAGCAGCAGATTCAGTTCCATACGGGCGCCAATGAGGGAGAAAAGGCTATATATTTCGGTCACGGTGCCAATGAGGAGGATCAGAAAGAGATTGCCGAAGAGTATCTCCGCGAGGTCGAAAAATCGGCCACTCGGGTCATGAATCAATTTCAGGATCCAATGCTTCCTGCGGGGCTCTCTGAGAATATCGCTTTATACCGCAAAGTCAATCATTACGGCCGAGTACTCGATAACAATATCACTCATAACCCCGATGAACTTTCCGATACACAGCTTCGAGACCGCGGTTGGAGTATCATAAAAGACTTTTTCCTCAACGATCTTTTTGAATCACTGGAAAACTACCGGGAGAGCTCTCTCGACCGGGTATCGACCGATCCATCTGAAATCATACCCTCAACGGTAATGGGTAAAACCGGTACCATTTTCATTACCAAAGACCTTGTGCGCTGGGGAAAATATGACACGGACAATCACAAAGTGTATTTTAAAAACCAACCTGAAAACGGAGATGTGGATCTGATGAACTGGCTCTCCATCAAGGGAATTGAGACCGGCAGCAATGTCTACGTACTGCCCAAAGACGAGATGCCGGAACATGCGGAATTGGCCGCCCTGTTCCGTTTTTAGTAGCATGAAATGTCCATGACCGGGCATCCGCCCGGTCACACAAACGTAAGATTAAATACGGTCATAGCATTACATCTGACCGTGTGATTCAAAAATTATATACAGATAAAATGTGGTTTACCGTCCGGTATCTCCCGGGCGGTAAACTATTTCAGGCCGGCGGTAGCTTCGTTCACATTCAGAATGTGATCGCCGATTTTTTCAAGCCGGTTAATAAAATCAAGATAAAAAATACCCGCCTTGGCGTCATAGTCTCCCCGCTCAAGTCGCATATAATGTGACTCCCGGAGCTCGTCACGCAGTGAATCTATTTTGGCCTCCATCAGTTCCGCCTCTTGCATATTCACATCACCGTATTCTCCCTCCATATTTTTCCGCATCAGCTGAAGCGCATCCTGAATCAGCTGCATCATATCCTGAATTTCCGTATTGGCACTTTCAGGCATGGAAACCCCCTCCGAGACCATCCGTTCAAAGGTTCTGGAAACTTGATAATAGATATCGGCAATCCGTTCCAGATCATTGATCATCCGCAACATGCTCCGGACCCGGCGTGATGCGGTTTTTGACAGGTTGAATTCCGAGACACTGGTCAGATACTGCGACACCTCAAGCTCAATCCGGTCGGTGATCTCTTCCCGTTTCTTGATTTTATCGAGGAATCCCTGCTGTTTTTCTTTTCCCTTGAAGAAAAGACCATACGTGCTGAAACTGATCTTTTCCGTTACCCGGGCCAAAATTTCGACCTCTTTATATGCCTCGTCAATAGAAAGCTCGGCAGTCGGCATTAATCCGCCGCTGATATATTTCAGCGACTTCTGCTCATCTTCCTTGCCGCGTGACGGCTGCAACCAGGTAACCAGTTTGATCAACAGCGGTACAAAAGCAAAGAGAACCAGCACGTTCAGTACATTGAATGTGGTATGGAACAGGGACAGCCCAAGTGTGGCGTTGATGCGGGCTTCCGGAGAATCGTCCAGCACAGAGAGATGCTCCGGTGAAAAGTTGATAACCATGGCATCCACAAAGTTCATGAATACAGGCAACAGTGCCAGCATCCATAAGACCCCGATTATATTAAAGAAAAAGTGAAAACGGGCTGCCCGCTTGGCATGCACATTACCGATTAACGCCGCGAGGTTGGCCGTAATGGTCGTTCCAATATTCTCCCCAAGTATCATGGCCGCCGCAATGGGAAATGTGATCCAGCCCTGGGCAAGCATCACAAGGGTAATCGTCATGGCCGCACTGGAAGACTGCGTAAGCAGCGTAAGAACCGTACCGACCACCACAAACAAAACAGTAGAAGCGAATCCAAAATCAGTAAACCGATCCAGGAATGCGAGAATTTGCGGATTTTCCTGAATATCCGGGACCGCATCCTTAATAAACTCAAGTCCGATAAAAAGAATACCGAAGCCGATCATCGCTTCCGCAACGTGCTTCATTTTGGTGTTCCGGACAAACAGAAAGGGGAAAAAAATACCGATTAAACTAACTGCTATCGGCGTTATCTGAAATCGGAACCCGAATATGGAGACCATCCAGGCCGTTATTGTAGTGCCGATATTGGCCCCCATAATAACGCCGGTGGATTCCAGAAAGGTTAACAGTCCCGCATTCACAAAACTGACCACCATGACCGTTGTGGTGGTTGACGATTGTGTGATTGCCGTTGCGCTGAAACCGGTGGCGATGCCGGTCAGGCGGTTGGTCGTCATCCCCTTAAGAATACCTCGCAGCTTGCCGCCTGCCACTTTCTGCAACCCTTCACTGAATATCTTCATCCCGTAGATGAAAATCCCAAGGGATCCAATCAACTGCAGGAAATCAAATAAATTGTATGTCATATTGAAACTGTCGTCGACCGCAGCAGCCTTCAAGGCCAGAATTCACACGATCTGAAAATTCTCAACTCTACCCGAATGGTCCATTTCTGCAAATCCTTGACCGGATTCGGTTTTCAATAAAAAAACAAATACTGACTTAAGCGAGCCTAAAGATACGGATACAGATCGGCATTCTGCAAAGCTAAAGAATAATAAAATCGCTGGCCGATTTCCCATCCCCGTCATCAACTTTTTCTCGAAGAGCTTTCAGGAAGTTCACTGTCCATTATCCCAAATTGGACTGTACTTCCGGTTTTTCTATTTTGTGGCTTAAACCGCTGATATTGAATCTGATCCGATCCATAGCAACCCCTCATTTCCCCCGAATGGTTTTTCGGAACGGCAGCCGCATGTTATGGAACCCTGTGAAAAAACAACCGCTTAAGTTTCGGCCGGAAGAACTGGTGCGGCTGCGATTCCTTGACTACCTCCTGCTGCAAAGTGATGTCCCTTCATCACGTATTGCCGTGGAAAGCCCGATACCCTCCCGCTTCTCCCGGGGACGCACTGATCTGCTGTGCTACAACAAACAGTTCCAACCCTGGCTTCTTATCGAGTGCAAGGCGGAACGTGTTTCACTGGGCTCTGATACCGCTACCCAGTCGGCTACATATAACCGGTTTGTCAAGGCACCCTATATTCTGTTGACAAACGGTCTCCAGGATGCCCTGTTTGATGTATCTGAAACGCTCCGGGCTCTTGACTTCGAAGACTATCCTTCCGAACTGCAACAGGTGACAAGCTTCTGCAACACCGACCCGAAATACTGGATGGAACGTGGTTTCCTTCCGGAAAACATGGAACGACCTGTCGCCACACTTTTTTCCCAATACCTGTCCCGGTTGTTTCACAAATCATCGGAGACATGCAGCTATATTCCCCTCTCTTTTCCACACGACGGCATGCCTCTATCGCACTACTATCTCATTTCACCCTCACCCCGGCGCACCGATACGCTTATCGCTCTCTCTGTTATCGCTCTCGGTAAAAATGAAGCGGCACTATGTGCCATTGCCAATCAGAAAAAATCAAATATCGCATGTTTGAGAATCATGCTGGATGCAAAGGGCGGATTCCATTCCCCGCAATTATTTCAAACCGGAAATGACGATATTATTACTCCGGATATTTTGGAGATCGAAAAAATCTGGAACGAACCGGACAACATGCCGCAAGCCTGTATGAACGATCCGTTTCCATACAGACTGTCTGAATCACTGGATACGATTCTGACAACCGGTTAACCCTGCAAATAGTCACACAATATGTATCGCAACCATCAAAAACGACTTCTTACCCTGTTAGCCGATGATAAGCACAGCCTGGTTTATTTGAAGGGAGGATCCGTTACACACCGCTACGGGACGGACTACGAATACCCCTTCCGCCAGGAGTCCAACTTCCTCTATCTGACAGGTGTGGATGAACCCGACATGGCCGCCTTCTTTCATTGCGGCACCGGTGAATATACACTGGTCATTCCCCGCAGAAGTTCCCGGTACGCTGTCTGGATGGGATATGTGCAGTCGCCTCAGGACTACCGGAAAGCCCACGATCCCGATCACATAATCTACGACGACGAGGTATCCGGTTGGTTGAAAAAAGTGGCGCCGGAGAAGGTGCATTGTCTCCCCGGTGCTGAAGAGGATATCCGTTCGCTCGGTGCCTCTCCTGAAACCGGCGAGCTGCAGGATGCCATCGCCTACTGTCGTGTCATAAAATCGGATGGGGAACTCTCACTGTTGAAAAAGGCGGCAGCGGTTACCAACCAGGCGCACCTCGAAGTGATGCAGTCTGTAAATCCGGGAGCCCGGGAATTTGAAATGAAGGCCATTTTTGAACGCCACACTACCGGCAACGGTCTTGTTCATGCTCCCTATTCCGGGATATTTGCATCCGGACGCAGCTCGGCCATACTGCATTACACCGGAAATCAGGAAATGCTCAATCCGGGCGATCTTTTTCTGGTGGATGCCGGTGCCGAATACAGAGGGTATGCAGCCGACATCACCCGTACCTGCCCGGTTAACGGATCCTTCTCACAGATGCAGGCGGACCTGTACGATATTGTCCTCGAAGCACAGACCACAACCCTCAACATGATTCGGCCGGGCAACAAAATGGAAGAGCTTCACCTGCAGGCTGCCCGGATCGTGGTTAAGGGTCTGTCCGATTTGGGCTTAATCAGCGGTACCGTGGATGAACTCATGGACGCCAACGTTTTCGCCCTCTTTTTCCCGCATGGCCTCGGCCATTTCCTTGGTCTCGACACCCATGACGTCGGCGGCTACCCCAAAGGAACCGACAAGATCGACCGGCCGGGACTCCGTTTCCTGCGGGCACGCAGAACCTTTGAAGCCGGAATGGTACTCACCATAGAGCCGGGCCTCTACTTTGTCCCGGCACTGCTGCAGCCCGCTCTTCGGAATGAGCAGTATGCCGGTCATTTGAATGCCGATCGTCTTGAAGAGCTGTTCGACTTTGGCGGCATACGTATCGAAGACAATGTCATAGTCCGTGAGGACGGCATTGAAAATCTGACCACGGTTCCCAAATCCCGCCATGAAATTGAACATGTGATGGCCTGGTGACTCTCTTCATGCGCTATCCCTGTCAATCAACAATTTTGACCGACAGTTCGATCACAGATCATCAGAAAGAAAGCAATCACGCACCGAATGGCATGAATTAAAATTCATATGCCGATGTGACCGGTTACGGGTCATCGAGACGGGTTCCTGCATGGATAGAAAGTAAACATTTTATTAAATTGAACGTTAAATGAACGCAGGGAAATGATACCTTGCCGTATCCGATTCCCATACGGCCGGAGAATTGCCGAGCCACCTTTTTTGACCGTGCCAGACACCCTATATTCCGACCGAGATGTCCACCAATTACAAAGCATTAACCCGCATTTACCGACCTCAGACCTTTGATGACATTGTTTCCCAGGAACATGTCAGCAACACACTCAAGAATGCGATTGAAAAGAACCGGCTAAGTCATGCCTATCTGTTTTGCGGTCCCCGTGGAGTTGGAAAAACCACCATGGCCCGTGTTCTGGCCAGGACCATAAACGAAGTAGACGAGAATGTGGACGGAGAGGCTTTAAACAACACACTGAATATTATTGAGATCGATGCGGCATCCAACAACAGTGTTGAGGATATCCGAACACTGCGGGAAAGGGTCCGCATTCCGCCGCAAAACGGACGCTACAAAGTCTATATCATTGACGAGATCCACATGCTCAGCAAATCGGCCTTCAATGCCCTGCTGAAAACGCTCGAAGAACCACCCGAGCATGTCATTTTTATCTTTGCCACCACCGAGCCCCACCGCATCCTCCCTACAATCCTTTCCCGTTGCCAGCGATTCGATTTCAGGCGTATCACTGTGGATGAAATTGTGGAACGGCTGGATGACATCTCCCGAAAAGAGAATATCGACATCGACAAGGAATCGCTGCACGTCATCGCCAAAAAGGCGGATGGCGCACTTCGGGACGCCCTGGGCATACTGGACCAGGCCATCGCCTTTTGCGGTACCACGATCTCCTATGAAGAGCTTCACCGGGCATTGAATATCGTGAGTCTGGAACGCATGTTTGAGCTGACCGACGCCCTCACCCACAAGGATACCCGCGCCGGCATGGCCCTGCTTCACAATCTGCTGTATATCGGAAACGATATCCAGGAATTTATCAGCGCATTCACAGAACATTTCCGGAACCTCTATCTGGCAAAAGACTCCCAGAACTTTTACCTCATCGAAGCTACTGACGAATCAAAACAGCGTTTCCAAAAAACGGCTGAAGGCTTTTCCGAAGACGATCTGATGCGCATGATGCATATTATGCATGAGGCACAATTTTCCATTCGCGATGCCCAGCAACCACGCATCCATCTGGAAATCACTCTTTTAAAACTTTTCCACATGACCCGGAGTGACGGACTCGATGCCCTGCTCCGCAAACTTCGTGATCTGGAGGAGAAGCTGTCGGCACATTCCGGCAATCCGGACGCGCTGGGGAAAACGCAATCCTCCAAGAAAGTCAAAGCGGAAGAGCGCACCCCTAACACCACACCTTCCACTGTACAGGAAGAGAAAAAGCCTTCTTATGATCACACCGCTACCCGTGGAGGTTACGAATCCGCTCCTGCCGCTCCTTCACCTGATTCCCCGGAAAGGAATCAAGACGTTCAGGGAACTTCCAATATATTTGGAACGCCCACGCTGAAACAATCCCAAAATCACCTGAAGGCCGTTTCTATTCCGGGAAAAACCAATGCATCCACAGGTAACAATGAAATTCGCGGAAACCTGGCCCTTTCTCCCAAACCCGGCCCGGTTTCGGAAAAAAACCACCCGGGCACAGAAAGCCGGCTGCCCTCACGTCCTTCAATGAAAGAGGCGGAGAGCCTGGACGATATACTTGGGATATGGTCCGATTACCTTGACAAGCTGCAGGAAACAGCGAGTAATATGCTCTATTTTACGATGCAGAAAACCAGACCGGTTGAACTGGCGGAAGGAATCGTCACACTGGAGTGCAGCGACAGCTTTACATCCGATATCATTCGTGAGCATAACCGTAAATTGTGTGACACCCTCAGAGAACATTTCGGGTATGCTTTGCGTTTTACCTCACGGCTTGTAGAAAATCAAAAACGTACCGATGCCGTTCATGATCCCTATGAGCATTTTTTAAAATTACAAAAGAAAGATCCCAAATTGCGGCAAATCGTGGATCTGTTCGGAGCCGAACTTGAATATTGAAAGCACTTTAAGTTGCCCGGCATACGAATTTGAGCCACAACTGATTGCAACACATTAACATCCACAGAAACTCCCGGAGTCTATTATGAATATGGCAGATATGTTTGGCAAATTAACCGATTTCCAAAAAAAGATGGAAGAAGCCAAAGAGCAGCTTCACCTCGTGGAGGTGGAGGCCGAAGCGGGCGGCGGCATGGTCAAGGTTACCGCCAACGGCAATCGCGAAGTAACCTCCATCAAACTGGACAAAGATGTCGTTGATCCGAATGATACTGAAATGCTGGAGGATCTTATCATTGCCGGAGTCAACCAGGCACTTAAGAAAGCAGAAGAGGCGGGTCAGGAGAAAATGGGTGAGATTACCAAGGGGATGCTTCCCGGCGGCATGGATCTTGGAAACTTCGGACTCAAGTAGACAGACTCCCGATCATTCACGCAAAATACCATGCAGCTTATATCTGAAACGCTTGAACAGGCCGTCGAACAACTGGCCCGGCTGCCGGGCATGGGACGGAAATCCGCTCAACGGATCGCCATGCACCTTTTGAAACAGGATAACGAACAGGTATTCCGGCTTTCCAAAGCGATTTCAGATCTGAAAAAAAATATTCAATACTGCAGTACCTGCTTCAATATCACCGACAAAGACCCCTGTCCGGTCTGCAGCTCTCCAAAGCGGAATACGGGTGTGGTCTGTGTGGTCGAAGAGCCCAAAGATGTCTATGTGATAGAACGCACCAAAGAATTTACCGGTCGCTACCACGTGCTTGGAGGGGTAATCTCTCCGTTACAGGATGTCGGCCCCAACGAAATACGCATCAATGAGCTGGTACAGCGTATCCGTAACGGTGAAGGGATCTCGGAACTCATCCTGGCACTTAATCCTGATGCCGAGGGAGAGGCCACCGGTTATTATATCAACAAGCTGGTCGGGCCCCTTGGAGTAAATGTAACCCGGATTGCCCACGGCATACCCATGGGCACCGAGCTGGAATTTATTGACGATGCCACGTTGACCCGCGCATTTGCGGGCAGGCGAACTTTTTAGAAGAAGAACTGGGTTTGCACCATGAATACATGGGCCGGATCGTCAAAGTCGATGGAGGAGCTTTCCGCACTTCGCAAGCTGTAAGCCACCATAATCCGGTTTTGACTGAACGGACGCCCCCAAAGAGCACTCAGGCTGTATGAGCCTCCAACCGTGGCGAACACCTGATTGATTCCGTCCATATCACCTCCATCACTATACCAGAATTCTCCCCTGGCATAAAGCTCCACATGCGGTGCGGCAAGAAAGCTTCCGAACAATGAGGTACCCATATAATTATGTGCACCGAACGGGGTTACTTCCTGGTAGCCTATACCAATGACGTCGGCTTTCACACGGAAGGGCTGGGAACCGGGCAATGCTCCCCAATAGGCATGTGCCGAGTAGGAAAAATACTCGCGTCCCACGCCGCCAATCTCCGTCAACGGATTTTGAGATGTGTTCAGGCCGGCATAAGCACCAAGCTCCAGTTCATTTCGATCACCTGACGGCCAGTGAGTCGCGGAAGCACTGAATGCAAATCCGTCAGTGGAAATACCTCCGGTGGCCGGATCATTGCTGATGCCGGTGCGAAAATCCGCCCGGTTATGGCCGTTATGCAAGAAACCTCGAATCTCCCATTCCGGTCTGCTCCAGGTTGCCTCGACACCATAATCGCGACCATCCGCTCCTATGGTCATCCGTGCCCACCGCTCGGCAATAGCCGGACGGTCAATGGCATCAATATTGGCATGACCAGTCCGTGCAAAGGAACGTGGCTGTGCCCCAATAAAACGGCCGGTGCTCAAGGTCCATTCATCATTCAACCGGAAATTGCCCCGCATATCAAGCCAGGTGGCCGAAGCACCGGAACCTTCCATCTGCAGAAATAAACTGATGCGTTCTCCAATATCTGTATAAGCTCTGAATCGCATCCTTCGCAGACCGAATCCGATACGATCCGTATCGTCATCCGAGGCAAAGGTGGCACGGGGCTGCAGTGTCCCCCCCAGGCGTACGGATACGTTATCACTCACCGCTCTGACATTGCCGCGACCTTCATCATCCTGACCTTGTACATCTGCCGGTATTGTCATGTTCATTACACATCCGTAAACCAGGAACACAATCAGTATTCTAATAGTACTCATAATGTTATCTATTATCAGTTAGTAACTTTACTATGTTTAACACCCCATGCCTTGAATGAAGGTATACATAAAATTTTAAGTAATTATGAATCGTAACAATTTAAATGCCAATCAAATAACAGGCACTTCCCGGAAATGTACTCAGAAAGGCTCCCCTAAAAAAGCCGGGTTTGTGCGGTATCCTTCTTCTCTGCCTGCTGTATCTGCGGTCGCGCGTGTTGTCCACGGTAAACCGAAAGCATTTCTGGTACAAACTTGCGTTCGTATGCTCTTTTTGCAAAACCCTCCAGGGCTTTCAGACCGTTATCGGTTATTGACAACATTCCGTCGTCATACTCATGAAGGAATCCAAATTGACAGAGGTCATTGACTATCAGAAAGGATAGTTGAGGGATAATGCCTGTTAACGATTCGAGATGGCTCCGGTGATTGTTGTCATCGGGGGGATACACCGCCATTCCCAGAATGTTGAATTCAATGTCGGTGAGTGGATAGCCCGAAGAGTTTTTGGTCAGCAGCCGGTCCCAGGCAACCTGGCTGTAATATAAACCGAACCAAAATTTGGCCTCCTTAACCAGCTTCCTGGTATGTGTACAGGCAAAATATTCTCCGGATGGTGCGCGACGCGGTTCGCCCCGGGAACGATACATTCCCACCATTGATGCCAAATCAAGTATCTGCAGATTCGGCGGATACACAAAAAAGTCATTCGACTTTTTTTGCATAGGATTCTCGTTAGCCAATTTTTTGCTTAATCAAATCCATCACCGCTCCCATATCCATTGACTCCGCATCCCTGTTTTTGGGAATACTGATATTCTTTTTGCCGTATTTTACATACGGACCATACCGGCCGGTCATGATCTGAATTTTCTCCCCGTTTTCGGGGTGTTCACCCATATCCTTGATCACGGACGAACTCTTGCCTCTTTTTTTCTGTGATTTCTGTTTCAGCAATTCAACCGCCCTGTCGAGTTCGATCTCAAGCACATTGTCATCGGCCGTCAGAGACTGAAACGTCCCGTCGTGAACGACGTAGGGTCCGAACCGGCCAATACCGGCCTTTACTTCCATGTCTGTCTCGGGATGACTGCCCAGACTTCTGGGCAAAGAGAGCAGTTTTACAGCAGTTTCGTGAGACACCTCTTCAACATTCATCCCTTTCAGCAATGAGACCCGCTTGGGTTTCTTTTTGCTGTCGGTTGCTTCTCCCAGTTGAACATACGGACCGTAGCGACCGGTCCGTACATAAATTTCTTCACCGGTTTCCGGATGTGTTCCCAACGACTCGGGTCCCTCTTTACTCTGCTTGACAAGCTCCTGAAGCTTTTCAATGGTAATATCACTGGGTGACAGGTTCTGCGGGATGGAACTCATAACCTCTTCGCCCCCCTCTTCCTTTTTATGGACATAGGGACCAAACCTTCCCAGGAACACCCGCATTCCGTTGAGTCCCTCGACAGGCAGTTCGATATTACGGGCTTCCTGGGGATCGATTTTCGACTCCTGCTTATCAACCATCGCTTTCAATCCTTTTTCACCCTCATAATAGGATTTCAAATAATTGATGCGATCCTCTTTGCCGGTTGCAATGTCATCCAGCCGCTGCTCCATCTGCGAGGTAAAATCTTCATCAACCAGATCCGGAAAATATTTCTCAAGGAGTTCGGTGACAGCAAAAGCCGTAAAAGTTGGTACCAGAGCATTTCCCTCCTTTCGTACATAGTCGCGCTCCATGATTGTACCGATTATAGTGGCATAGGTACTCGGTCGACCGACACCGTCGTGTTCAAGCTGTTTTACCAGACTGGCTTCGGTAAACCGGGCCGGCGGTTTGGTCTCATGCTTGACCGGAAGGACATCCCGGCAGATAATTTGCTGATGCTTCTCCATTTCAGGCAGAATATTTTCCCGGTCCTCCAGCACCGCTTCGGGATCATCACTGCCTTCCACATATGCGCGGAAAAACCCCGGGAAGAGCACTTTTTTTCCGGTGGCTTTAAAGAGTGCGTTGGCAGATTCCGACTCGGCCCTGATGGTTGCATTTGTAAATTCCAACCGGGCTTCCGCCATCTGAGTAGCCATCGTCCGTTTCCATATCAAATCGTAAAGTTTGGCTTCGCGACCGGTCAGGTTGGTGTCCGAAGGTTTTTTAAAGTGGCTTCCCGCAGGACGAATGGCCTCGTGTGCCTCCTGGGCACCTTTGGATTTACCCGCATACGTCCTGACTTTCTTGCTGAGATAATCTTCGCCGTACATCGTCTCCACCGCAGAGCGTGCCGCCTGAATGGCCTGATTGGAGAGATTCGTGGAATCGGTCCGCATGTAGGTGATATATCCCTCTTCGTACAGCTTCTGGGCAATTCGCATGGTGTCTCTTGCCGAATAGCCAAACTTCCTGTTTGATTCCTGCTGGAGCGTCGAAGTAATGAAAGGGGGAGCCGGACTCCTTTTTTGCGGCCTGGTCTCCAAACTTTGTACTTTCCAAAGGGCCGATTTCAGTTCTTCTTTCAGACCGGATGCCTCTTTTTCCTGAAGAAGAACGACCTTGTCCGGTTTTTTCAGCTTACCTGTCGTTTCATCAAAATCTTTACCACCCGCAAGCCGTTTGTCATTGAGATGTGTCATCCCGGCTTCAAAGTTCATTTCACCAGCCTCTTTGGAGGTATTCAGGACCGCTTTCAGATCCCAATAACTTCCACTCCGGAAACGCATCCGCTCACGTTCACGGTCAACAAGCAATTGAACAGCAACCGACTGTACCCTTCCCGCAGACAATCCCGGACCAATTTTTTTCCAGAGCAGCGGCGATATGGTATAACCGGCAAGGCGATCGACGATCCGGCGCGCCTCCTGGGCATGCACCAGATTCATGTTGATATCCCGGAATTCCCGGAGGGCATTCTGGATGGCTTCTTCGGTGATCTCATGGAAGACCATCCGCTTGACCGGTATTTTGGGCTTCAGTTCATCCTGGATGTGCCATGAAATCCCTTCGCCTTCACGGTCTTCATCTGTTGCAAGTATCAACTCATCAGCCTCTTTAATCAACTTTTTGAGGCGGGTTACCGTCTTCTTTTTTTGCGGCGAGATCACATAGAGCGGCTCATAGTTATTGTCGACATCAATGCCCAGGTTTGCCCACTTGTTCTTCTTCAATTTTGCCGGGATCTCTTTGGCGGATGCCGGCAAATCCCGAATGTGGCCGTTACACGATTCCACCGCAGCATCCTTCGGCAGAAACTTCTTTATGGTTTTGGCTTTGGTGGGTGACTCAACAATAATGAGCGACTTCATGCAGATAACTCGTCTTTGTATTTATCAGGAATTCAGTTCTTTGATCTTCTTCAAAACTTCGTCGGCGTGATTCGTCGTGTCTATCTTCTCGATAACGGCCCTTACCGTCCCATCCGTATCAATAAAAAATGCAGAGCGGGACGGGCCATGGAAGATTTTACCGTACATCTTCTTTTCTACAAGCGAATCGGTCGCTCTTGCAAATCTGTAGTCGGGGTCAGAGGCAAGAATATAGTCAATTCCCAGTTTCTCAGCGTAATTTTTATGTGACCGGCAGGTATCCTTGCTGATCGCTATGAGCTGATATCCCTCTTTGATGATTTCCGGGGCTTTTTCAGCCAGGCTTTGATTCTGCCTGTCGCATCCGCTCGTATTGTTTTTCATATA
Organism: Balneolales bacterium; assembly: GCA_007132495.1. Lineage (GTDB taxonomy): Bacteria > Bacteroidota > Rhodothermia > Balneolales > Natronogracilivirgulaceae > SLOL01. The sequence goes on along the minus strand of SLOL01000124.1, from coordinate 47,601 downwards.
TACCGAGACAACGGCCGGCTTATCCAACAATTCGGAAAAGGACACCCGCCTGATCTCCTCTCCATCCAGTACTTCCAGTGTAAAGTCCGTATCGATTTTTTGCCCGGGTTGAATCATGGTATCTTTTTTTAGTGGTTGTTGACAACAGAAACACCATAGATACAAATGAGTCGGACCTCTCTTTTCGTTCCCTTACCGTAAATCTCCGCTACTTCTTCTCGAGCGTAGCTCGTACACATTCAACAGCGTCGAAAATCGAATGATCTGAAACGTAGTAATATACAAACAACCCCTCCTTGCGGCGGGATATCACACCCTTCATATGCAAAAGCGAAAGATGCTTGGAAATATTCGCCTGTCCGGCTCCTGTATGTTCCACCAACTCCTTCACACAACGCTCCTTCTCCCGTAATAAGGTCAGTAACCGAAGCCTCATGGGTTCGGCAAGCAATTTCATCCGGGATGCTACACTGTCCAAAATGTCATGTTCACTTGTTAGACCTGAATCATTCATAATCCTTACAGATACAAAATCAATGTGTGATGTTTTTTTAGTGCTCTTTTATGATATAAGCAGGTTATAATAGTACTATTAAATTAATTTAACAATTTTGATTAATGGCCAATATCATCTCATCTCTACCGGGATACTACGTTCCGGTTGATGCCGGGTAAAATGGGAACATTGGACTTTTTCTCAAATTAAGACGGAATCGGAGCATTACAAGTTCTACAAATCTGCGTTACGACACGCCATGAATATCGATCGCTGTATTTTTAATTTGAATGCAGTATTCAAATATCTTGCATACATTGCAGCAGGGGAAGACCGCTGTCGACAGGAACCCTGATAATTATTCAACCTGAGTATCACTTTTCTTTATGACCGACATCCAAGACTTTACCATAAAAAACACCGGCAATCAAGATACACTTTCCCAAAATATCTCCGCAGCTTGTGATATGATGACACGGATATATTCGGAAGGTTACTATCCGAAAATGAAAGTCTATCGTTCATGGTCGGAGCATAATCCAATTATCGAAGGAGAGTTTGCCAAACCCGAAGTATACCGTTGGTATCTGCAGCGGGAACTGGCCAAGCTGTCCCGCTCCGGTGCAGAAGTCACCATCTCACCCTCCCGCAAAACGGTTTCACTGAACGATCCCAAAATCCTGGATGCCCTCGACGAAGATCACTGGGACTTCACCAAAAAGAAACTGTTCCTTTTTCCTGCCGAGCGTATTGATCTGTCCCTGGACCGACTTGAGCACTATACCGGTACCGATGCCCGTAATTTTCAACGCTACATTATGTTTACAAACTATGACATGCATGTGGAGGTATTTAAATCGCGATTCCCGGATTGCGTCTGCCCCGGACGAAAAGTTCAGATGCCGGCTTATCACCACAAGATGGATGACAATCTGGGTCTTACGCTGATCAATATCGGAGTGGGTCCATCCAATGCCAAAACCATCACGGATCATATAGCCGTCCTTCGGCCCGACGCCATGATAATGGTGGGACACTGCGGCGGACTTCGCAACCGTCAGGAGATCGGGGATTTTGTGCTGGCATCCGGATATATGCGCTCTGATGGTGTCCTCGACCACAGCATCCCGAAAAACGTACCCATAACTCCGAACCACCTGCTCAACCACCATCTGCAGTCCGTGCTGAACAAGGAGGGCATGACCTATCGCACCGGCACAGTATACACCATCGACAACCGGAACTGGGAGTTCATGAAACAGCGAGTGGTACAGGAGATTCACACCAGCCGAAGCATCGCAATAGATATGGAATCGGCTACCGTTGCAACCAATGGGTTCCGCTACCGGATTCCCAATGCCACCCTGCTCTGTGTCAGCGATAAACCGTTGCACGGACAACCGAAGCTGGGGCAAGCTGCACAAACGTTCTATCAAAACTCCAAAGAACGGCATCTTGATATCGTAATCAGGGCAATTGCCCTTTCGAAAAAACATTTCCCGGGTGGTTTGCCGAATGCAAGTATCCGCGCCATGGATGAACCGTTGATGGGCGGCGGTTCCTGAATTCTGATTCCGGCACGAAAATGACTGCAAAACTGATGAAAGGGCCATGACTGCAACCCGTCACACAGAGGCATGATTTTCATCCGAGAACCTGAATCTCTCGCCCAAACAACGCCCGCTTTTCAATGAATACTATTGCTGAAATGATAACGTGCCGGATCGCTGCAACCGAAGAGATCATATCACTTCGTGCTGCTGAATTACGCAAAGGCAAACCCGGGGAGTCCGCCCGGTTCCCGGAAGATGAACTGAAAACCACGATCCACTACGGTGCCTTTTTGCATGGTCGACCGGCAAGTTGCCTTACCTTGATCCGCAATCCCGAATCTGCCGTCCCAACCTGGCAGCTTAGAGGTATGGCAACCGATTCACGGCTACAGCGACAAAACCTGGGCAGCACACTCTGGAGTTATGTGGAATCCGACCTTCGCAGCAGGCATCCCGTTTTTCGTATCTGGTGCAACGCCCGTGTAAATGCCGTCCCGTTCTACACCAAACTCGGTTTTACGGTCATTTCCGGGAGCTTTCATATCCCTTCTATCGGACTTCATTACAAAATGGAGAAAACTTTTTTGTAAGAAACAGGGGAGCGGATGCTCTTAAACCTGTCTGGTTTTTGAGAGCAATTTGAGCGCAAATACGAACGTCACATCATGAAAAACGCCACCCCTGATAACTATCAACCGTCGAGATCCGGTGCACGAAAACCCATGGTCCGGGATCTGGCGGAAGACGAACAGCCCCGCGAGCGTTTTATCCGGTTTGGTGCCGAAAGCCTGACCGATACCGAACTGCTCGCAATCCTTGTACGAACCGGCAGCCGTAAAATGAATGTGATTGATACCTGCCGTAAACTGTTACAGCACTTTGGCGGTCTTCACAAGATGGTGCGCCGAAACTGGAGAGAACTTCGGGTAATCGAGGGTGTTGCCGATGTCAAGGCTATTACTCTTGAAGCGGCCTTTGAACTCTCCCGGCGGCTTCAATCCCGCGGCAACGGTAAAACCGTTTTTTTACGTACTCCGGATGACGTTGCCGGTTATTTCGGGCCCCGCCTCCGGGATCTGCAAACCGAACAGTTTGTGGTTGTATTTATGAATGCCGCCAAGGCCATTATGGGTCACCAGGTTATCAGCAAGGGGGGTAAAACGGCAACTATTGTGGATCCCGCCGAAGTAATGCGGCAGGCCATCATGAACGAGGCGAACAGTGTTATCGTTGTTCATAATCACCCTTCAGCAAACCTGCGCGCCTCAAAGGCCGACATTGCCATTACCAAAAAACTGATGCAGGCCGGCCAGATGCTCGATATCCCGATTGATGATCACATCATAATCGCCGGGTACGATTACCTGAGCATGAGGTCGGAAGGAATCATGGGTTAGATGAGGCTTCCTTACTGAAAAGCTCGTATATTGGCACCCGGATTTCAAATATGACCGATCATGCAAGAATACCTGAAAAAACAGATAGAGAAAGCACTCCGGCAGATTCAACCCGATCTCGACATGCCGGAAATCACCATCGAAAAACCGAGATCACCAGATCACGGTGACGCAGCCACCAATGTGGCACTCACCCTTGCACGCACGCTGAAAAACAACCCGAGGACCATTGCACAGGAGATTGCTGATCACATCGATCTCTCTTCGGGTTACATTACTTCGGTGGAAGTGGCGGGTCCCGGCTTTATCAATTTCCGCTTCTCCGATACCTGGTTGACCGATCGCCTTGCAGAAGCCCGGCACTCCGGAGTATCCTTCGGACGCAGCCGGATTTTCGAGAATCAAAGCATTCAGGTTGAATTTGTAAGTGCCAACCCGACCGGACCGTTGACCGTGGGTCACGGACGAAATGCCGTACTCGGGGATACGGTGGCCAGGGTCCTGGAGTGGGCGGGAGCCCGGGTGGAACGGGAATACTACTTTAACAATGCAGGAAGGCAGATGCGGGTGCTCTCCGAAAGCGTGCGTACCCGTTATCTCCAGGCACTCGGGCATGATGTCTCGTTTCCTGAAGGCGGGTACGAAGGTGCCTATATATCTGAAATTGCCGAAAATGTTCGCCGGAAACATGGCGACGAGCTCCTGGGAGAAGAACACATTCCTGTTTTCCGTGAAGCGGCCGAGAATGGAATATTTGAAGATATCAAGCGGACACTCGAACGCATGAACATCTCCATGGACTCGTTTTTTAATGAAAACACGCTCTATGAGGACGGGTCGATTGACAAAGTCATAACCCTGCTTCGCGAAAATGACCTTATCTATGAAACGGACGGAGCCACCTGGTTCAAGACCACCCGGTTCGGGAAGGACAAGGACACGGTGTTAATTAAAAGCTCCGGAGAACCGACCTACCGGCTCCCCGACATCGCTTATCACATAAACAAACTGGAACGCGGGTTTGATCTTGTCATCGATATATTCGGTGCCGACCATATCGCCACCTATCCCGACGTGATTTCCGGTGTCAAAGCCTGCGGTTTGGACAGTAAAAAAATCGATGTGGTGGTCTATCAGTTTGTCACCATCGTTAAAGACGGCAAGCCTTTCAAAATGAGCACCCGGAAGGCCAACTTCGTGACACTTGATGAACTCATGGATGAGGTCGGCGCGGATGTTACCCGCTTCTTCTTTCTTATGCGTGCACCCGGAACACACCTCGAATTCGACATCAATGAAGCCAAACAGGCGGGGGAGAAAAACCCTGTTTTCTACCTGCAGTATGCCCATGCCCGTATTCAGAGCATCATGCGCAAGGTCCGGGAAAACTACGATTTTAACGGAACAGAACCTGATTTTCGCATGCTGACTCACGACTCTGAAACCACCTTGATCAAGCGCATTCTGGAATTTCAGGAGATTATCGAATTGACCGCCACATCGCGTGAACCACACAAATTGATCAACTATCTGAATGATCTGGCAACCGCATTTCACAAATTTTATCACGATTGCCGGATTCTCGGTGAAATGGATGATCTTGCCTTTGCCCGATCCGAACTGCTGACCGTAACAGCACGCGTCTTGGCCAACGGCCTGGGCATACTCGGTATTACCGCCCCCGACCGGATGTGACCATTCAATCGGTTTTCTGAATTACCAGCGATACCGGCGCCCCCTTCTCTATACCCAGCATCTGCTCGGCATTGCCTTTGTTGATGGCGATTTCGAGCATGCCGGAGCTTCCTATCATGGCTACCGGCTCGCCATCGGATACTTCAGAAAAAGTGTGCGATATGTTCTTCAGGATCGTGTTGCCAACATATATTTTCAATCCGCTTTTTATCTCGTGCTTTGCAATAATTGATTCCGGAATATTGGTAACAAGATTGCCATACCGGTCAATATGAACAATCCACCCCTGAATACCCTCATCGTCGGAGATGGGTTTGGCCCAACGGTAGGTTGTCAACTCCGAGAGTTCCCGGCCCAAATTCGACATGTCGACGCCGTTGCACAAATGAGCGGCTACCGGTGCAAAGATATCCCTTCCATGAAAGGTGGATGATACATCTTCCCTCCAGTATCCGCTATTCGTCAGTTCCACCACCCGGTATTCCCCTTTATCCTTCTCGCTTTCGACTACCAGAGAAAAGAGACCGTTATCAGGCCCCACAAAATAGTGGCCACCGGCTTTGACCAGAACCGGGCGCCGTTCACCACCAACACCCGGATCGATCACGGCGAGATGTATGGTTTCGGGTGGATAGAGAAAAGCCGTGTTTTTCAACACCCAGGCACCGGCCATGATATCCTGGGGGGGCAGATCATGAGAAATATCCACCAGTCTCACTTCCGGACAAATACGCAGGATTACCGCTTTCAGGGCACTGACATAGTAGTCCTGATAACCGAAATCGGTTGTTAATGTTATAATACGTTGAGCATCCGGCATATCCGGTTATCAGCTATAACTGTTAAGCATCACAGGCATTACGAGCATGAGCATATCTTCGTCATCATCCTGAACCGAAGGTCGTACAATACCCGCCCTGTTGGGTGTCGAAAACTCAAACATCACTTCCGGGTCATCAATATTATTGAGTACATCCATCAGATACCGGGCATTGAAGCCGATTTCCATCGGCTCATCCGAGTATTCCGAAGCGATATTCTCCTTGGCTTCACTGCTCATATCCAGGTCCTCGGCGGAAACAATGATTTCGTCCGGCTTCATCTGAAGACGAATTTGCCGGGTTGTGGAGCTCGAAAAAACAGAAACCCGTTTGACAGCCGCCAGCATCTGCTCACGATGTATTTTGAGGGTTTTATCATTTTCCCTCGGTATAACCGATTCATATTTGGGATATTGCTCATTGATCAGCCGGGTAATGACCATAGTGTTTCCGGAGTGGAAACTGACATGATCCCCCGTGACCACCATATCACACTGTGCCTCGTCAAGCGCTTTGGCAACAAGTGTCAATGCTTTTTCCGGAACAATAAAGGAGATGGCACTGGACGCGGATATATCGCTCCGAACCAGACGCACCAAACGATGACCGTCAGTGGCCACTATCCGGCTCTCCTCCTCTCCAATATCAAAAAACACTCCCATCATGGCCGGACGTAAATCATCACTGGAAACCGCAAAGCTGGTCTTTTTGATGGCATCCTTGAGCCCCCCGGTATCAATTTTGATCTCCTGCCCATCTTCCAGTGCCGGCATATCCGGAAAGTCCTCCGACTTCTCTCCGGCCAGCTTATAGGTGCCCTTGTCTGTACGGAACCTGACCTGGGCCTTCTCGTCAACCTCAAACGTAACAGGAATATCCGGCAGCTGCCTTAGAGTATCCAGAAGCCGGCGTGCCGGTATGGCTACACCCCCCTGCTGATCCACTTCTGCCTGCACATATTCAATTATGCTCACTTCCAGATCCGATGCGCTCAGTTTTACCCGGTTCTCCTCTGTCTCGAATAAAACCGTTTCCAGAATTGGAAGTGTAGCCTTGCTAGGCACCGCACCGATAACGGCTGAGAGACCACTCACCAACTCGCCGCTAGTAACATTGAATTTCATAGAATTACCTGATGATTGAAAAGTTGATAAATCCTCTTTGGTACAAACCGTAAAGTACAAAAATCCGGATTCTATTCTAAGAAATAGTAGCCGCTGATTCAATCTCTAACCTTTTTTATCTTATCCAGACTTTTTATTTATATAAATCGTTATTTTCTCATCTTGCGAAAGCGTTCTATCCTGATTTTCACCATCTATGATTCTTCGTGGTCTATTGCCGCTTTTATTGATTCTCCTGACAACCGGCTCTGTATCCGGACAGGGCTTTGAGAATGCGAAATATGGGGGTGATTTTCTTTCTGTCGGTGGAGGAGCACCACCCCCCGGCATGGGAAGCGCATACACTTCCGTGACCAATGATGTTCTATCCGGGTATTGGAATCCCGCCGGTCTTTCAGAGATTCAAAACTGGGAGATCGCCTATATGCACTCCGAGCGCTTTGCCGGCATTGTCGGTTACGATTATGGGGCCCTGGCCCTCCCCATTGAAGGGTCCAACGGTGTGGTGGCACTCAGTTTTTTTCGGCAGGGTGTAGACGGCATACAAAACACTCTGCACGCCTGGGATCCCGAACAAAACCGTCCGAAATCCAACCCTACCGACTATATGAAAGAATTCAGTGCCGCGGACATGGCGCTGTTCCTCTCTTATGCCGACCGTTTCACCGATGTCTGGCGCTGGGGTGTTTCGGCCAAAGTTCTCCACTCACGACTTGGGCCTTTTGCAAATGCATGGGGCTACAGCCTTGATGCCGGAATCCAAATGATTGGCGAACGATATCAGCTGGGTATCAATCTCATGGATATAACAACCATGATGAAATTCTGGTCCGTCAACGAGAATGAACTTGAGGCACTCAAAAATTTTATCAATCCCGAGACCGGAAAACCCGAAACACTGCCGGAAGGCACTAATGAATATGTCAGACCCACCGTCAAAATCGGGGGAAGTCGTTTATTTGACTTCGGGGATTTCTCCCTTACCACGGCTTTGGACGCCGACATACGATTCGAAGGTCGCCGCACCTATTACCTGAATGCAGGAGATGTTAGTTTTGAACCTCATGTGGGCGCAGAACTTGGATACAAGGACCTTGTTTTCATTCGTACCGGTGTTACTGATCTGCATTTTGACGACAGTAACGCTTTCTTTGTTTCACCAACTCTCGGCACCGGTTTAAAAATCGGTGCCATTATGGTCGACTATGGCTTCACCAGCTTCGCCGGTGTTGCATCCGATCTCGGTTTCACCCACCGCATTTCCCTTCAGATTACTCTTTAACCAATTTGTGATTTTTACGGTAACCATCTTCCCCATCTTTGACCCATCAGAACAGAAAAAATAATTTGACACCGGCCGGAAATGTACCGCCAACCGTCATCATCACAGGCCCGACAGCTGCAGGCAAGACCGATCTGTCGCTGGAACTGGCGCGGTATTTCCAGGCTCCGATTATTTCTGCTGACTCCAGACAGTGTTACAAATATCTTAATATCGGTACGGCTAAAGTGCCGGAAACCGTACGTAAGGAGATTCCGCATTACCACGTCTCAACGCTGTACCCCGATCAATCATTTACCGCCGCAGATTTTGCTTCATGTGCGAAAGACTGGAGACGTGAAATACGGCAGCTTCGTGTCCCTGTCCTGGTTGTCGGGGGAAGTACCCTCTATATCGAATCCCTGATCCGCCCACTGGACCCACTCCCGCCAAAAAGCGACACCAACATCCGGGAATTGTCCGCTATCGCGGAAAGCGAGGGACTTGAAGCCATCCATAGCAAGCTGATGGATGTGGACCCGGAATATGCCCGCCGTCTTGACGGTCTCAACCCCCACCGCATGTATCGCGCGCTTGATGTCTGGATGCAAACCGGTAAGCCATTCAGCAGCTTTCACAAAAACCGGCCGGTTTCACTTACTGACAACACACTTTTAATCTGTCTCTACCGTGACCGCAATGAACTGCACCAGCGAATTAATCAACGGGTGGATCTTATGCTCAGGGACGGCCTTCTTGAAGAGGTTAAACATATCCTCGGGATGGGATACACGGAGGATATGCAGTCTCTGCAGACCGTCGGGTACCGGGAAAGCATGGCCCATATTCATGGCTCCCTGAACTATGACGGGATGCAGGAAAAAATCAAAACCAATACCCGCCGTTATGCACGCAGGCAGATGACCTGGTTCCGGCGCTGGTCCGGTGCCAAATGGATCAACTTATCGGATCAATCGACAGAAAAGATTCTTGCAGATCTGATTCTCCGGATCGAACAACTGGCAGCTGAACATTAAAGGCGTTACCTTTAGGTTTTCCACTATTAACCCAAATACAATCCATGCAGGTAGAAATTGTAATCACACTTCGCGAATCCATACTGGATCCCAAGGGAAAAGCTTCTCATCACGCTCTTGAAAATCTCGGCTTCAAGGATATAACCGGTGTCCGAATTGGAAAATTCATACAGCTTGATGTGGATACCAATGACCCCGACCAGGCCCGTCGGGCAGCTGAACAAGCTTGTGAAAAACTGCTGGCCAACATGGTTATGGAAGATTATGAAATCCGGCTTCCCGACAACGTCTGAACTCCTGCAAAACACTCCCATAGTATGATATATCCATTCCCGGGCATGTGCCCGGACACACAGGCGTATGATTAAATACGGTCATGTCATTACATGTGACCGCTTGAAACAAAATTTATAAACACATGAAATTTGGAGTATTAGTTTTTCCAGGATCCAATTGCGACCATGATGCATATCATGCACTGAAACATATACATGGAATAGACACAACCTTTATCTGGCACAAAGAAACCGAAATCGGAAGCGTAGATGCCATTATCGTCCCCGGCGGTTTCTCATATGGAGATTATCTTCGAAGCGGTGCTATCGCCCGCTTTTCACCGGTTATGAATGCCGTCGCCGATTTTGCTTCCGGCGGTGGACCTGTTCTCGGTATTTGCAACGGATTTCAAATTCTGCTGGAAGCCCGGCTTTTGCCTGGTACCATGATGGCCAACGAACAACTTCGTTTTACCTGCAAACTCGTTCATCTCAAATGCGAATCGCGGAACACCCCGTTTACCGGTTCTGTCCCTGATACCCAAACTCTCCGTATGCCGGTGGCTCACGGTGAAGGTAATTACTATGCCGATGATGAACTGTATAAAAAACTCCTGGACCGGAATCAGGTCGTATTCCGGTATTGTGACGCAAACGGAAATATTACGCCAGAATCAAATCCGAATGGATCGGTCGGTAATATCGCCGGGATTTGTAACGAAAGCAGAAATGTCGTGGGGATGATGCCTCACCCCGAACGGGCCGTCGAAAAACGTCTGGGCTCGGACCACGGACGCTTTTTATTCAACTCCGTTATTGACAATTTGTCTTATGCAGTGAATTCATGAATTTTAAACTTCTCAAAAAAATAGCGGGTACCCCGGGTATTCCCGGATTTGAACAAAAGATCCGGACCCTGATAACACAGGAGCTATCGGGGAGAGTGGACAGTATTACCACCGATGTCATGGGTAACCTTGTTGCCACCAGGGGAAACGGTGATACCTGTGTCATGTTTGCGGCGCACATGGACGAAATCGGACTTCTGGCAACATATATTGACGACCAGGGCTTCATTCGCTTCCACACCCTGGGAGGATTTGACGCCCGAACCCTGTTTGCCCAGCGGGTAACGGTACTCGGCAAAAAGAATCTTCCCGGCGTCATCGGTGGCAAACCCGCACATGTTCTCACAGATGAGGAAAAAAAGAAAACTCCATCACCCGATGATTTGTTTGTCGATGTTGGTCTTCCGGTCGACAAGGTTAAAGAGTTCGTACCCGTCGGAACGCCCATTGTACGTGACCGAAGCTGTATAGAAATGGGTGATATGGTTACCGGGAAGGCACTCGACAACCGGATTTCTGTATATGCACTTATTGAGACGATAAGGGAGGCTGTAGTCCCCTCCGGCATTACCCTGCATGCCGTATTTACCGTACAGGAAGAGGTTGGATTACGGGGTGTCCGGGTAGCGGCTGAACGTCTGAAACCCGTTATCGGGATAGCCCTGGATATTACCATCGCTAATGATATTCCCGGTGTGGCTGCTCAGAAAAAAATAACGGAACTGGGCAAGGGGCCTGCTGTCAAGATTATGGACGGAAGTGTGATATCCTCTCCACAGCTGGTATCACATATTGAATCCATTGCAGAATCTGATAACATACCGTTACAGAGAGAAGTTTTGACCGCCGGTGGTACGGACACACCTGCGATGCAATATCTCACAGGTGTTGGTGCTCATGTTGCGTGCATTTCGGTGCCCACCCGGTATGTTCACAGTACCGTTGAAACCGCCTCCAAAAGCGATATCGATCAATCCGTTGAACTGACGAAATCAGTTGTCGCTACACTGGACTCCTTTGCCGGACCATTTCCAGGTTAAACATTATATGCAAACACTCCCTTTGTAATGCCGGAAACAAACCAGCAAATACTATCATGCAAGGATCTGGTCAAACGCTACAAAAAGCGAACCGTGGTGGATAATGTAACCATTTCTGTTAATCAATCGGAGATAGTTGGTTTGCTGGGACCGAACGGCGCCGGTAAAACCACCACCTTTTATATGGTGGTAGGGCTTATACGTCCTGAAAAAGGCAGTATCTATCTGAATGAACGGGATATCACCGGCCTGCCGATGTACAAACGCGCCCGGGCGGGGATTGGCTACCTTTCCCAGGAAGCCAGTGTATTCCGCAATCTTACGGTCCGTCAGAACCTGGAGTCCATTCTGGAATTTTACGGCATGAGAAAAGCTGAACGAAGGGAGCGGGCAGATGAATTGATAGAAGAATTTAACCTTCAAACCGTTATTAACAGTAAGGGCTTCAATCTATCCGGAGGAGAGCGTCGCAGAACCGAGATTGCCCGTGCAATGGTTACCAGTCCCAATTTCATCCTGCTTGATGAACCGTTTGCCGGAGTGGATCCCATTGCCGTAGAAGATATCCAGCAAATTATCTCAAGGCTTAAAAATAAAAACATTGGAATTCTAATCACGGATCACAATGTTCACGAAACATTGGCTATTACAGACAGGGCTTACCTGATGTTTGAAGGCAGAATTCTCAAGGAAGGATCCTCTGACTTTTTAGCAGAGGATAAAGAGGCGAGAAAGCTTTATCTTGGTGAGCAATTCCGGCTCGACCGTTATAATTATGAAATTTAACCAGAATACACAATGACTGTAGCTGAAATCACTGTCGAAGAACTAAAAAAACTCATGGATGAGGACCAGGAGGTTTTTTTAATTGATGTCCGGGAGCAGTTTGAAAAAGACCTTGTTGACATCGGTGGCGAGCTCATACCTCTGGGAGAACTCGAAGTTCGCCTGGATGAGATTTCTTCTCAAAAGGAAAAACCGGTGGTTGTGTACTGTCGCAGCGGTGCCCGGAGCGCTGAGGCCTGCCGCACATTGATGTCAACCGGCTTTACCGATGTTAAAAATTTAAGGGGCGGAATACTTGAATGGGCCCATAAAATCGATCCGAGCCTTCCGACTTACTGAATAAGGACCCGCCTTTCGGGCTGCCCCAATCATTGGTTAGTCAAGATCCGGATCTGCCGGCTTTTACACGTAAGCGGCTATCTGATTCAGCAACTCCTCATTGCTTTGGGTCCGTTGCAATACCTGAAGCAGGCTGGCCATCGATTCCTTGGGTGATTTTTTTAGCAAATACCGGCGTACCATGTTACGCTCTTCCATGGAATCCTCGATAAATTTATCCTCATTGCGTGTTCCGGAGGCGGCAATATTGATGGCCGGAAAAATTCTGTCATTGGCGATTTCACGATCCAGAACCAGCTCCATGTTTCCGGTTCCCTTGAACTCTTCAAAAATGAGGTCATCCATCCTTGAATTGGTTTCCACCAGACAGGTAGCCACGATGGACAACGAGCCGCCGTTCTCGATTTTTCTGGCTGAACCGAATATTTTCTTGGGTATATCGAGAGCACGAATGTCCAATCCGCCTGACATGGTCCGGCCTCCGCTACTCTGTGCCGCGTTATAAGCCCTGCTTAACCTGGTAATGGAATCAATCAACAGCACGGCGTCCTTGCCCATCTCGGCTCTTCTCTTGACATAACCCAGTGCCAGCTCTGAAATTCGCGTATGGCTCTTGGTTGACCGGTCATTGGACGATGCAAAAACACGGCCGGCGGTTGTTCTAATAAAGTCTGTTACCTCTTCCGGGCGTTCATCCACCAGTAATACGGCCAGTTCTATATCCGGGTGATAGCTATCTATAGACTTGGCAATGTTTTTGAGCAAGACGGTTTTTCCGGTACGCGGGGGCGCTACGATAAGGGAACGCTGTCCTTTGCCGATCGGTGATATCAGGTCGATAACCCGAAGTTCTACCTCGTCGGCCTCGCGGGCCAGTTTGATCTGTTCAATCGGCATTATTGGTGTTTGAAGATCAAAACGAACGGCTTTGGCCCAGTTTTCATAAGGTTCACCATTGACCTTCGAAACGCTTATCAGGCGTTTGTTACCTCTTTGGTCCTGCTCAATTTCGCCTTCGACCAGTAACCCTGGCTTCAGGTTGAAAAAACGAACCATCTCCGGAACAACAAACGGATCCTGGGGTGTCGCACTAAACTCATGATCAAGTTTTCGCAGAAAACCAACACCTTTTTCGGTAAGTTCGATAATACCGGAATATGTGCCCGCCGGTTTCACATGCTGGTTGTCCAGAAAATGGGGCATCCCACCCTGCTTGTTCTGCTGGCCGGGACGTTTACCTTTGGGCCGGTTCTTCTTGTTTTTCCGCTTGTTCCGGTTACGTGATTTTCTATCCTGGGGATTACTCATAGTATTTGGATTGTCATATATAAAGATGCATCGATACAAAATTCCATTTAGAAGGAACAGTGGTCAGCCGGACGCACTTCCGGTTTATATTCCGCTAAACCGCACCCTCAGAAACGGAATTGTATCTGCTTTACATTTTGAAAGGAATATTCCCGGACAAAAAAGTTCAGCCGGTCAGCTGATTAACGAATGGTTGTTTCTTCGTCAATCCAGGAATAGCATTCTTTGAGAGAACCATTAATACGAATGGTTTCGCCGGTATTCCAGCTTTGATAAAACTTTTCTTCGGCATTTGGTGCCACAGGCTCATATGTCCTGTACAACCTATTCACGGTGCTGGAAGTGCCGCCATTCCGTTCAACCGCTTCGTCCAGATAATCCAGAACCAGCCAGTAAACGGCTTTATCGATGCGGGTCATTTCACTGCCGGCACAACGGGACACCGCCTGTCCATAAATTTGGGCAATGGTAATATGCGGTTCTCCCCAACTTGGATCTTCACGTGCCGCACGTTGGGCATACTGTCTTGCTTGCTGTAAGTTACGGAGATTCAAATGATTATCCGCAATACGCAAAGAGGCTTCAGCCCGTTCTCTGCCCTCCAGGTTGTCATGTGCTTCACTCAGATATTGATTGGCTTCCTGATAGTTGCCATCATTCTCCGCGATATCGGCAAGTCGCATGATATTTTCAGGAGTCGGGTCCGCCTCGTACATGCGGACGGCCATTTCCCCGGCCTTTTCCCTGTCACCAACAGCCTGATAAAGATCATAGATCTCCATCATCAGCTCCACGTTTTCCGGATCCTCTTCCAGATCCTCAGTAAGCAATTCAATTCGCTCTTCCGGATCGGTAATCAGCTCATTCCGTGTTTGTGAAAAGAAATCTAGGAGTTGTTCATCGGCATACGGTTCGGCTTCATTAATAATTGAAAAGACTGCATCCCGGTCATTCTGCCTCGAATAGTTCTGCACCAGAAGCCTTACATAGTATCCGTTGCCCGATTGTGTCGCGCGCTCCGGATTCATACGAAATATGGTTTCATAATCTTCAAGAGCTTGTTGATATCCGCCGTCAACTAACTCGGAATGCTCCTGTAAAAACCGCCCACGGTTAAAATACCAGCGATAAAGATCTATTTCATCCTCATTGAAAAGCGCAAAAATCCGGTCGTACATCTGAAGCGAGGAATCGATATACGCCTCTCTCAGAGCCGGATCACTCTGCTGCTGGGCCATATATTCATAAATATCAATCATTCTCCGGAAATTCCGTTCTCCCCGATAATTACCGGGATAATCCTCCATCTCTTTGGGATGCGCATCAATCAGCCAGCGTCCATAAATTAGTGCTTGTTCATACTGTTCGTTCCGGTAGTCTTCGGAAAACAGGGATTGCACCTGAAGCGGTGTATAGCCAAACGGCTGGGCACTTATGGACCCGGCCCCAATAAGGAGGGCGATTGAAAACAGAGCTATTCTAACCATGATTGTTAAGTTGTTTATTTCCCATCTGCTTATTGCAGACGACGTTGGAAGAACATAATTTCAGATAAATTGAATGAAACAGTGACGGCAAATATCCTTTCGGATATCAGACCGGATGCTTCGGTTCCGCGAAATCCATATTCGGCATTGATATCTATGGATGAATTCGTTCCGGAAGAAGGTATTCCAAAACCGGCATGCAGTGTCAGGGTTTCAATATCGTTTCCGTCCAGTTGTAAACTGCCGGTATCGTAAGATACACCCATTCTATAAATAAATCGCGAGAAAATGGTGGCTCCCCCTCTGCGGGCAGCCAAATACTGGGTTCCCAGTCCGACTTTCATGCGATCTTTCAAAAACACTTCGGAATGCCCCTCAAAATTGGTATACTCACTCCAGTTTTGAAAAAGCACGTCTGCACCTACCAATAAGTACGGATTGAAATTATAGGAAAAACCTGCGCCCGCTTCAAGTGGAAATGTTGCCTGGCCGTCACCGTAGTAAGACGTCGGCCGGATGGTCACATCCCTTGAATTGATACGCGATTCCAGACTCCGCTCTGATGTCAGGTTGACCGGAAGAGAGACGGTAGCCCCGAAGGTTGCCCTGTCACGGGACCGGAACAGGCCCTGGCTGGAATAATAAAGGCCAAACCGGTTGCCGAAGCCGTAATGATGTGTAGTTTCTGTCAGGTAGACCGGCCGGTAGTCCAGATCATCAAAAAACACATTCTGGTTTCTGTTGACCGAACCCAGTAATAGCGATGGAGCATATCCAACCGACAAGGCATTGGTCAATCGGATCCCCACTCCCAGTTCTATTCTGTTAATCCCTCCATCACCCCGGTTTTCCAATCCGTACCTCATTTCCTCGCCGGTGTTATTCTGGCTTTCGGATAACACATATTCATTATTCGTTGCGTAACGTGACGAAGTGAGCGGTGTGAAGGATAACGATACCCCGATACGTTCCCTGCTTACCGGCAGCACCATCTGAAACGGTCCGGTCTGAAAACGGGTGGTACTGTTCTGACCCTCGCCGAACCGGGCATCATAACTGTTGATTTCAAATGCGCCGCTGATGTTGGAAAAATAGGCCCGCGACCAGGCTGCCGGGTTGGCGACACTGGGAATGCGATTGTCATGCATCGCCACCCCCGATAACCCCATGCCATCGGCGTACGTGGCGTTGAAGTCATGAGGCAGCCCCAGTCCGAAGTGCGCATAGGGCGATCCCCCACTCCAGATATCATTGGCATCCGCCTGCTGACCGATTCCCGCCAGAAGCAAGAGAGAAACTGATATTGCGGTGTAAAATCGTACCATAAAATTTAATTACTGCTCTTTAGAGATACCTGTAATGAGTAATTTGGGCTGCCTTCCCGAGTTACCCTGACCGTTGATCAAAGACGGTAGTATCCTGCCGTCATTGAACCCGATTACGGCATACAGCTTTTGATTCGTCAATGACCCATGCATTTGTTCATTGGCCAGATTTGTGAGATTGAAGCGAAAAGATCCATCTTCTTCCCGCTGATTCGACTGAAAGCGGGGATCTCCGCTTACAGCGTAATTCAACTGATCCGGTTCCAGATGAAAGATTCTCATGGTTTCCGATCGCGGCCTGAGAAACCCGGCAGGCGGGCTTGATTGCGGTTCTTCATATAGAACCAGTTCGACCCTGGAAAAATTGTTCGTACCCAAAAAATCTTCTGTGAACGGGATATCCATCTCGATCATCCTTCTCATCGTATTTTTGACCACCATTCCTGTTTCGAACGATTCATCACTGTGAAGATCCGAATCCAGGCTGACCGCCCAGCTGTTCAACCCTTTTACATGGTGTTGAAACTCTTCTTCTTCTTCCTCTTCCTCTTCACCGTTTTCATCGGCGACTCGCTCTTCAATAAAAATAAAATATGCGCGTGACCCTTCCACTGAAAACATTTGTTCGTCCGAGGAGGCCGGAACGATGGCCAGTCCCGGCAGTTCCTCCTGAAACAGCGAGTCCCGTTCTGCCGCTGACTCATTCAACAAGATATCCCGATATTTGCGTGTCCACCCTTCGTCAAGGGTTACGGTTATCGAATCCGGTTCATCTACCGAAAAATTACCAACAATATTGCTGGTTAAGTCCGGTATAGAATCATATCGCCATGAACTGGTGCGCCAGCGCCGTCCCACTTCAACAACATGATATTCGGCGGAAAGACCGTCCCGGCCATAGATATGATCTACATTCAAAGCCATAACCATGGGGGCATTATCCACCAGAGAATCGTTTTCGGCGGAGCGGGTTATCGAAGGTCTGACTAATGCGGTGACCTTGAAATTACCGAACAGCGGATCGTCAACCTCTCCTGCTGTAAAATAATTGGCATTACCACTGAAAGAAGGGGTGCTCACTACTGACAAATCATCAAGTAAAACCGTATCTGCACTCACCGTAACATCGTCCGGTGAAACTCTGCTGCCGACCACGGCGCTGTCATCACATGACGATATTCCGTACACCGTTAACAGCAAAATGATGGGTAATGTCAGACGGGTGAAGATGCCGTCAAACTTTTGCATAGAAATTAAAACCTGTAGTTATTCCGTGATCTTATTATAGTAATCGGCAAATTTGCTGGAGACATCCTGTGGAGAGCCCTGGATCACATCCGGTTTCACACCCAGTTCCTCAAAAGTGTCATTGAGTTCAGAACCGAGTTCGTTTCCGGTTACCACATGATCGGCATATTTCAATCCTGCCCGCAGAAAATCAACTTTCCCGTCTTCGAAAATCACTGATTCTCTGTCAAAATCCTCAGGTAAGGCCATTATATCCAGAATATCCGGATCAAAAATCCCGTGGTTGGTTGCACTGTGAACATTGAAAACAACCCTCGTCTTCGAAAAATTGTCGTCATTTTTATAAATCGACTTTAAAAATACCGGTATAAATCCTGACGCCCAGTCATGACAATGAATTACATCAGGCTTCCAACCAAGTTTTCTAACGGTTTCCAAAACCCCCTTATTATAAAATACAAGGCGCCGGTCATTATCGGGGAAAAACTTCGATGTTTTGGGATCGGTGAACAAACCTTTTCTCTTGAAGAAGGTGTCATTGTCCAGGAAATAGACCTGCAGCTTTGCGTTGGGGATGCTGGCAACCTTGATGCGCATGCTTTCATCGCTGTCCCCGACCCTGACCTTTATCCCGGCAAGCCGAATCACCTCATGGAGCCTGTTTCTACGATCGTTGATCGATCCGTATTTGGGTAACAACAATCGTATTTCAAAGCCCTTGTCCTGTAAAGAGGCCGGCAGAAAGCGAAGGAGATCGGCCGTATGCGTCATCCTCGCAAAAGGTGAAATTTCAGCAGCAGCGTATAGGATTTTCATAATTTATCAATTCACTGTTCCGTACTGTTATTTTCATTCCGGTTTAAAATTCACAAAAATACGTATGAAGAAACCGGATTATTATACCGGCTTCCGGAATCATTGGCCGTGTATCACCCGATGGCAAGACAACTTGTCCCCTGTTGATTTGAAAAACAACTCGTATATTTTGCAATCTTTTAATATAAGCAATATTGGCTTCAGACTAAAGCTATCAGAATTCTTCCGTGTCAACATCCTGAATATTGGAATCTCCTCTGGCATCTTTGACATTACGATTGCTGATTCCAATCAGATGACGAATGCGCCCGGTGTCCACTTTGTTCAACATATCATCCGTATATCGCCACATCCAGTTGTTTTCTGTTGTACCGGGAAAGTTCATTCGGTGCTTCCCGTCAAGCTCCATAAAATCCTGTAACGGAAAGATAGCCTGACCGGCAACCGACAACATTCCGGCTCGAATCAATTGCCAGCTCACCTCGGAACCATCAGTCTGAGTGTATTCCCGTAAAAAATTCCGTTCTTGCTCCGGCGCTTTCTCATACCATCCGATCGTGGTGTCGTTATCATGTGTACCGGAGTAAACGATGCAATTAGTGTTGGAGTAGTTGTGTGGGAGAAAACCGTTTCCCGGATCGTCAAATGCAAATTGCAGAACCTTCATGCCCGGAAAATTAAACCGGTCCCTCAAGTCGACCACACTCTGGGTAATTACCCCCAGGTCTTCGGCTATGATGGGGAGCTTGCCCATCTTCTTCTCTATGGCGTGAAACAACTTTGCTCCGGGACCTTTTACCCAACGGCCGTTTTGAGCCGTATCGGCATCCGCCTTGACCTCCCAATAGGCATCAAACCCGCGGAAGTGGTCCACCCTGATGGCATCATACATTTTAAACATCTGATCAAACCGGTCGATCCACCATTGATAGCCATCTTTTTCAAGCTCTTTCCAACGGTATAACGGATTTCCCCACAGCTGACCGGTTTCACTGAAATAGTCGGGAGGCACCCCGGAGACCAGCAATCGGTTCCCTGTCTCGTCTACATCGAAGTAACGCTTGTTGGCCCAGACATCTGAACTGTTATGATCCACAAAAATGGGAATATCCCCGATAATGTTGATACCCTTGGAATTGGCATATTCCCTAAGGTTCATCCATTGGTTAAAGAACTCAAATTGCACCCAATACTGCTTTTCAATATCCGGGTTCATGCGCTTCCTGCTGGAGGCGAGGACCTCCGGATCACGCTTTGCCAATCCTTCGTCCCATTGATTCCACGGTTTACGGTCATTGGCAATCAGGCATGCCATGAAGTGCACATAGTCATCCAGCCACCGGTCGTTCTCCTTTTTGAATGCATCAAAACGTTTTTGTTCATCAGCATCATTTCGTTCGTAGAAACGGCGGCAGGCTTTGGCCAAAAGCTGATCCTTGATGCTGTAGGCGTGCTCGTAATCCACCTTGTCGCTTTGGGGTACCCGCAATGGCGCTATTTCTTTTTCACTGAGCAACCCCTTGTCCTTGAGTATATCCGGACTGATCAAATAGGGATTTCCGGCAAACGCCGAGTAGCTGGCATACGGGGAGTTACCGAACCCGGTCGGACCCAGGGGCAGAATTTGCCATATTCCCTGGTGAGTATGTTCAAGATAGTCGATGAACCGGTATGCCCGCTCACCCAGGTCTCCAATGGCAAAATCTGAAGGAAAAGAGGTGGGATGCACAAGCGTACCGCAAGATCGTGCAAAGTTCATATATTCCGGTCTTGTTACAATGATTTGATGATGATTCCTGCGAGTGGAGGGATATTGATCTTTACACTGGCCGGTTGGTTTTGCCACTCTCCTTTTTCGGCAACAAGATCGCTGTTGCCAAAATTACTACCTCCGTAATACGCGGAATCACTGTTGAAAATAATGCGGTATCTTCCCTCTCTCGGCGCACCGATAACATAATCATAATGTACTTGCGGTGTAAAGTTGAAAATACAGACAATATTGTCATAGTCGTTTTTTCCCCGTCTGATAAAAGCAATTATTCCACTATCGGCATCGGTAAAATCGACCCACTGGAAACCGCTCCATTCAAAATCTATCTGGTGAAGCGGCTTTTGCTCCCGGTACAGTGCATTCAGGTCCTTTACAAGCGTCTGAATCCCCTGATGGTGCTCATAATCCAGCACTTCCCACTCAATCTGCTTTTCACTGTTCCACTCGGACCATTGCGCAATATCGGAACCCATGAAAAGCAGTTTTTTTCCCGGATGAGCATACATGTAGGTATATAGCAATCTGAGATTTGCGAACTTTTGCCAGTCGTCACCCGGCATCTTGGAAATCATGGAACGTTTCATGTGTACCACTTCATCGTGCGACAGCGGCAGGAGAAAATTTTCCGTAAAGGCGTAAATCATGGAGAACGTGAGCTGGTTATGATGATACTTCCGGAATATCGGATCGATAGCCAAATATTTGAGCGTATCATTCATCCAGCCCATATTCCACTTGTAGTCAAACCCGAGTCCGCCAATATAGGTCGGGCGGGATACCATCGGCCAGGATGTGGACTCTTCGGCCATGGTTACGACTCCGTCAAACTCTTCGTTCAATACTTCGTTGAACTTCTTCAAAAAGTCTATGGCCTCAATATTCTCACGGCCTCCGTACTTGTTTGGAACCCATTTATCATCCTCCCTGTCATAGTCCAGATAAAGCATGGAGGCCACTGCATCAACGCGTAAACCGTCAATATGAAATATGTCGCACCAGTAGACCGCATTGGATATGAGAAAATTCTGCACTTCTGAACGTCCGTAATTGAAGATATGGGTTCCCCATTCCCGATGCTCTCCCTGACGGGGATCTTCATGTTCGTATAGTGCCGTGCCATCAAACCGGCGCAACCCGTGTTCGTCTTTGGCAAAATGGGCGGGCACCCAGTCCATGATCACTCCGATACCGGCCTGGTGACAACTATCTACGAAATACATAAAATCCTCCGGCGCTCCAAAGCGGGATGTCGGTGCGTAATATCCGGTAATCTGATATCCCCAGGATGGATCATAAGGATGCTCTGCAAGAGGCAGCAGCTCGATATGCGTATATCCCATCTCCTTGACATAGACCACCAGTTCATCCGCCAATTCCCGGTAGTTCATAAATCCGTTCGGAGATAAATCGTTTTTTTTCCAGGATCCGAGATGCACCTCGTAGATGGAAACCGGGGATTCAAATCGCTTGGTCCGTTTTTTCATCCATTCATTGTCTTTCCACTCATAGGAGTTGATATCCTTGACAACGGAGGCGTTTCTGGGTCGGAGCTCGGAGCAAAATGCAAAGGGGTCTGCCTTGAGAAGCGGCATTTCGAACCCCTCAACAGCAATTTCGTACTTATAGGTCTCTCCTTCCGTAATACCCGGAATGAAGAGCTCCCAAAGGCCCTGATCATGGTATTTCCGCATTGGATGGCGCCGGCCGTCCCAGTCATTGAATGTTCCGACAACACTGACCCGCAGGGCATTGGGCGCCGTAACCACAAACCGGGTTCCGGGATGATCCCCGATCTTGATGGCGTGTGCGCCCATAAACTCATAGGCCCGCCGGGATGTTCCTTCCCCCCAAAGCTGCAGATCGTAATCACTCAGGGTTGGTCCGAAGGCGTAGGGATCCACCACAGTATAACTTTCCCCCTCATGCGGAAAAATCTCATAGTAATAAGAGGGGAGCTCGGCTCGCCCCTCAAGCATCCACTCAAACACCCCGTTTTCGCTGATCCGGTTCATCTCTTCATAGGATGTTCCATTATCATACCATATTTTTACACTCTCTGCGTTAGGTTGCAGAGTACGGATGACTACCCCTTTTTTCTTGCCTTTTCCTGCTGTGTGGGGTCCAAGGACGGAGAATGGGTCGGAATGAACGGCTTGTTCCAACGCTGTGATATGTTCGTGATCCAGAAAAATCGTATTCACGGGTGTTGTAATTTCACGGGAGGATTTGAAAGTTTGACGGATAAAATACAAAGAATTACACAAAAATATTACCATATCATCGGATGGCCGGTTTTGATTTTTTCCATAGTGCAGATATTCATGCAGGTTAAATTTTTTTACGGGTGAACAGTACACGACTTATAGCAAGAAGGTATCTTTTTTCCAGGAAGAGCATTTCTCTCGTTTCGACGCTCACCATGATCAGTGTCGCCGGTGTAACCATTGGAACAGCCCTGCTGATTGTGGTATTGTCGGTTTTTAATGGTTTTTTTGATGTCATCAAGGAAATGCTTCTTTCCAACGACCCTGATCTGCGCATAGAAGCGGTGGAGGGGCGATCCTTCATAATGAGGGAAGATATTGACAATATCCTTGCAGAAACCCCGGAAATTGCGATTCAATCCCCATATATCGAAGGCAAGGTCCTCGTGGCCCATGGTGGCAACCGGGATCAGGTGGTCGTAGTTAAAGGAATTGATCCCGAACGATTCGCCCGATATGCCGACCTTGATGCACTTTTGGCTGCCGGCGGACTCGATCTGGAGGTTCGGGATCATCGGCCCGGTGTCCTGATTTCCAACCCCGTTAGCAACAGTCTTCGCCTTAATATCGGAGATGAAGTCTCTCTCCTGAGCTCTGCAGGAATGCAACGCGCACTGACCCAGTTCACAGGTCCGAGAGTCAGCCGTTTTGAAGTACGGGGAATCTACAGTTTACAGCAGGTTATTGACGATCCGGTGATCTATATCGATATCAATGCCGCCCAACGACTTTTCAACCAGAGAAACCACCTCTCCGGTATTGATATCAGCCTGCATGATCACGACCGGGCAGAAGAGGTTAAAAACCGGCTTGAACAGCAGCTGGGAGACGAATTCCATATTCAGACCTGGTATGACCTTCAGAAACCGCTTTACGATGTCATGAATCTCGAAAAATGGGGAGCTTACTTCATTCTCATGATCATTGTACTGGTTGCCGTACTAAATATTGTCGGTTCGCTCACCATGATCGTGATTCAAAAACAGCGGGATATCGGACTCCTTCGCTCCATAGGATTTCGGAAGAAGGATGTCATGTCCGTTTTTCTAAGACAGGGCTGGTATATCGGTCTTACCGGATGTATCCTTGGAGGATCGCTCGGACTGTTGCTTGCCTGGCTGCAGGACACCTATGGTCTTGTTAAACTTGCCGGAGCCGAATCTTTTATCATCTCCGCTTATCCCGTTCAGGTGCTGTGGCCCGATGTGGCATTTATTCTGGGGGGCAGCCTGCTGTTATGTGTCATGGCCAGCTGGTATCCGGCTTTACGCGCGGCATCCATTGAACCGGCCGATGCCGTCCGCAACGAATAATCACTCCGAATAGTTGTCAGGCAGATCGTTTTCGTATAAAACCACATCCCCCTCCCTGAGGTATTCGCTGATCTTTTCATTCGCCTCAAACAGACTGTTGACGACCGTGATTCTCCCATCGTCATATCCACCCTCACGGAGTCCCTCGTAAACCGGCTTTGTCTGTTGCTTTCCCACCAGAAATACATGATCCGGACGATGTCTGGCCATCCATATTCCGAAATCCCTGTTCTCCGTTACCTGACGATCACCCAATTCGATCATTCCCGGTGTAATCACAAATTTTCTGCCGGCTTTAAATGAGGAGAGCACCGATATGGCGTTCCTGGCACCCACCGGATTGGAGTTGAAGGCATCGTCTATGACTACTATTCCGTCTTTTTTCTTCAGCTCCAGCCGGTGTTCGACCGGCTCCACTTTTCTGAGGGCCACTTTGATGGTCGGCAGCCTCAGCTTCATGATCAAACCGGCACTCGCCGCCAGAAGGGCATTCCGGACGTTGTGCTGTCCCAGCAGCGGCATTCTGATCTGTTCCTCTTCCTTCATCATGACAAACGTACCGCCACCGGCAGGCACCTCGTCTTTTACCTGCATTTCAAACGCACATCCCTGATCATCATAGCTGATGTTTTTCCCGAAGATATGGTTCTCCTCCTCCGACAATCCGGCAAACAGCACACTGATATCATCACGGTTATTCATTTTCCGCACTTCCGGGTCATCGCCGTTAAGCACGGCAAACCCTCCCGGTTTCAGATGCCGTACCAACGCTCCCTTGGTTTGTGCTATCGCTTCCACCGATCCGAAGCTTTCCAGGTGAGCGACCCCGACATTGGTGATCACGGCGATATCCGGTGTCGCAATACGGCACAATTCATCAATATTCCCCCTGTACCGGGCGCCCATTTCAAGAATTAGTACTTGATCTGTCGGTTGCAGGTCATTATTGATCACCTTACAAATGCCCATTGGGGTGTTGTAGCTTCCCGGTGTCGCGCACACACGGTACCTCTCGCTCAATATCGCTTGTGTAATAAATTTGGTGCTTGTCTTGCCATAACTGCCGGTAATGGCAACCACTTTCAGTTCCGGCATACTTTTCAGCTTGTTACGGGCCTGCACCTTGAACCGGTATTGAATCAGCTTTTCTGCCGGATAGATGATAGCGGCCGCTAAAAGAAGCAGATACGGCAGTATCATATCGGTAAATACCCAGACAAAAATCAGAATGTAGATGTCAGGTATAAGGATACCGGAATGAAAGGCATACGCCGAGCCCGAAACGGGGATCCAGGCACTCAGAAAAAGGAAAACCAGAATGAGCCGAAGCATCCTGGCCGTGTAGACCAGTGGTTTTTTTATTTTTTCATGGCCATAACGGGAGATATCTCCAAACCAGAACATTGCGAAAATGATCAGAATCACGGTTATCGCAGTCTCGGTCAAAACATGCTCCAGATAATGGTATCCGGTAATCGTTACCAGGATCATCGCAAGATGGGGGACCGGAATAAGAATGGTATTCCAATGGTCAAGCAGCCATTTTGAAAACTCATTCAACTTGTATCCGTTTTGCTGGAACATATGCAGCAGATATCGTCCCCGATAGATCCCGTGGCGGAGCATCAGAAACAGATAAATCCAGCAAATAATCTCTATGGCCGTATAATACCAACTCAAATTAAACCTGTTTGGGTAACCGATATAACATATGGAATTTTTTGCGGGTTGTATACCCGGCTGCCTGTCGCCCTCCTGACACCTGTTTATTTCTGTAGTACGGAACCCTACTTGACGATAGTAGCCATCCCCTTGAGGTGATGAAGCATGTAGTTGGTGATTCCACCCGAAGTGAGGTCAGCCGAACCCGTGCTGAAATCGGCTCCTCCCATAAAAAGATGCTCCACATCCAGCCTCTTCAAAACCTCCACAAGCTTTTTTCGCGGATCGCCGACTTCTACCAGCGTTTGGACATTCTCGTGCTGCGATCCGTCATCTGAAAACCCTTTGGATATCTTTTCAAGCATCTTTTCCGCCTGACCAATCTCCCGGGCCAGTCCGTCCCTTCCAACTCCTCCGGGATCGGAAACCACATTTACTATCCATACATCCGGCTTTTCCGGCATCAGCCGGAAGAGTTTCGATGCATATTGGGTTGATAGTTCGGCATAATGCGAACCATCCGTTGCAATCATCCATATTCGGGGTATATTCACTTTGCTCAATACTTTAATTTCCGTTGAAAATCGTTTTATAAAATGCCCATGACCGGGCATCCGCCCGGACACACAGGCGTATGATTAAATACAGTCATGGCATTACATCTGATGATATAAATCCAAACATTCTGAAACCCACACTGCTGCAGTAATCTACAAAATTATCTTCTTTTTATTTTATCCCTTTAACTACCACGATCCCTGTGTGTCATATGGTGCCTGATATGCGCTTTTTCCGGTTCAAGGTGCACCGTAACAATAACATCACCCTTCAGATGATCCATCAGCTTCCTCTCCAAAATTGTCGCCTCCCTGTGGGCTTCTTCAAGATCGATTCCCTCTTCAAACAGTGCATGAAACTCAACCCACAACGTTTTTCCTGTACTGCGATGCCGAAGGTCATGCCATCCCCTGACACGTCCACCGGTCTCCCGGTCAAGTATCTTTCGAATTTCGGCATCGGTCTTTTCATCGCTCATATCCATCAGCCCTGTGATCGCATACCGGGTCAGTCTATACCCCTCAACGGAGATATATACGGCAACCGCTATAGCTACAATAGCATCCAAAAAAAGAAAATCGGTCCATGAAATCAGTAACAGGGTAACCAGCACCCCGGAGCTGGTATAAACATCGGTCAGTGTATGTTTCCCGTTCCCGATGAGGATCATATTATCCTCTTTCCTGCCGATACGAACCAGATAGATTCCAAGCACAAGATTGATCAGAGCGGAGATAAAAATAATACCCGCCCCTGCCTCCAGGTTAAAAATGTCGGCACCGATAAATAAACTTTTAACGGATTGATAACAAATCGTCAGTGCGGCAATCAGAATCAGCATACCCTCTGCTCCCACTGAAAAAAAACCGATGCGTTCATGGCCGTAGGGATGATTGCGATCGGGTGGTTTTTGACTGAAGTAAATTCCGAATGCCGAAAACCCGACAGCAAAAATATGCACAAAGCTTTCAGCGGCATCCGAAAGCACACTGTTAGACCCGGTATAGATGTACCCGGTGAATTTAATCAGAAAAACCAGGGTCGATACCGCCAGGCTAAGCTTTATCGCATTTTTAACCCGGTCTTTTCCCGAAACCCCGTAAGGGCTGGTCTCTTCCGTTATTTCAGAAGTGTCTTTGATCATTGCCTGGAAAATATGCAGTATTTACAGAATATAACCGTCTTAATGCAAAATGATCGTTATCTTAGTGTTTTAAAGATAAATTTGGCAGGATTATCACTCCTGTGCTAAAATCAATTATTGGCAGCCATTGCAGGATCTTCATCCATCATACCAAAAACTCTTTAAAGAGATATCAGCCGCAGCATCGGAAATCAATCAGGAAATATATGTCATCGGTGGTCTGGTCAGAGATTACTATCTGAACCGGCTCACCTCACAGGAAAAATACGACATCGACCTGGTTACGGTAGGATCCGGTATCACGATCGCCAACGCGGTAGCTTCGCGGCTCGGAACAAAAAATATTACCACTTACCGGCGGTTCGGCACCGCCCGGGTCGCCTGGAAACATTTTGTTCTGGAATTTGTCGGAGCCCGAAAAGAGAGTTATCGCTCCGACTCCCGTAAACCGGTTGTTGAGGACGGTACCCTTGAAGATGATCAACTCCGGCGTGACTTTACCATCAATGCCCTTTCCTGGTCACTGAATCGCTGGGATTACGGCCGCCTTAACGATCCGTTCAACGGGCTGCAGGATCTGAAGCAGCAGATCATCCGCACCCCGATCGATCCGATCCGCACCTTTCGGGACGACCCGCTTCGCATGATGCGTGCCGTTCGCTTTGCCTCACAATTACACTTCAGCCTGGAACCGGAAACCCGGAACGCCATAGAGCAATCGGCGGAGCGGCTGGATATCATATCCGGAGAGCGTATCATTGACGAACTCAACAAGATTGTTATGAGTGACCGGCCGTCCTACGGTTTTTCTCTCCTTTTCGAGACGGGGCTGCTTTCCCGCTTCTTCCCCGAGCTTGTCAACCTTCATGGTGTTGAAGAGGTTCAGGGGCAGCGACATAAAGATAATTTCTGGCATACGTTGAAAGTGCTCGACAATGTAGCTCTGGTATCCGGAGATCTTTGGCTGCGATGGGCGGCTATTCTGCACGATATCGCCAAACCCGCAACCAAACGGTTCCATCCGAAACATGGCTGGACGTTTCACGGTCATGATGCACTGGGCGCTGACATGGTCCCGAGAGTCTTCAGACGACTGGGACTGCCACTCGACGAACGAATGCGCTATGTAAAAAAGTTGGTCAGGCTGCACTTGCGCCCCATCGCCCTGGTTAACGAAATTGTGACCGACAGTGCCATACGCCGGCTCATTTTCGAGGCCGGTGACGACATTGACGACCTGATGACCCTGTGCCGCGCCGATATCACCAGCAAAAACGATAAGAAAATCCGGCAGTTTCTGACCAATTTCGATCATGTGGAAAAACGCATTTCCGAAGTGGAAAAAAAGGACAAGCTCCGAAACTGGAAACCACCTGTGGATGGTAATGAAATCATGCAGATTTGTAATTTGAAACCGGGGCCCGAGGTCGGACAGATCAAATCAGCCATCGAGGAGGCCATCCTCAACGGAACCATTCCCAACGAGCGGGAAGCCGCCCTCAACTATCTTAATACCATCAAGGATCGCTATCTTCAGGCCGGCAACTCCCGACTGGACAAAAAATGAGAACGGCAAATGACCACGAACACCCCCGAATCCGACATCTGGGTCTCCCGATCTTTCGCCAAGATAAATCTCGGCTTACAGGTAATCAGTAAGTTGCCGAACGGTTATCATGAAATTGAAACCGGTTTCTGTTTTATTAACTGGAACGATCGCTTCGAAATGCATAAAGCCGACTCTTTCCGGCTTGAAACCTCGGACGACCAGTTGCCTGTCGATCATAACAACCTGATAGTGAAGGCCATCCACACCCTGCGACGCTATGTTCCTTTTGATGATGCATATTCTGTATATGTCGACAAACTGATCCCGCTCGGTGCCGGACTCGGCGGGGGAAGCAGTAATGCCGCCACAATGCTTAAGATGATCAACAAAGTGGGCGGACTCGGTATGTCCAACGAAGATATTGCCGGATTTGTAATCGGTCTCGGAGCTGATATACCCTTCTTTATTCATGGTAATACGGGAATCGGCAAAGGCATTGGAACAGATATCTCCTTTTACGACATACAACCCGATGCCTGGATAGTAACGGTTTTTCCCGATATACATGTCTCCACCGCTGATGCATATCGCAACTGCCTTCCGAATGAACCCCGGGAATTCTCACTGGAGCACATTCTCCTGAACGAACCTCTGGAAGAATGGCGTTATTTACTAAACAATGACCTGGAACCCTGGGTCATTCATCAACACCCGATGATCGGTGATATCAAAGATCAGTTTTATGAACTCGGAGCAGATTATGCGGCTATGAGCGGCAGTGGATCAGCTGTTTACGGTATCTTCACCCAGGAATTTGTTGCTGTAGATGCATACAACCAGCTTAATAACTGGAATCTGCAATCCAATATCACCCCGCCTTTATTTACGCCGGATTTCGGCATATACCGCAGTTCCTGATTTTTTTTTACTTTTTGTACCTGTAACAACCGAAAAAGCCGTATCCTGGTTTTTCTCTGTCAATAATTGAAAAACTTGTCTTGTATTGGCCGAGAGCCGCAAATTTTTACCAAACCTGTTGAATCATGATTCGATTTGATGATGATATCAGTAAAGCGATGGACACCCATTCTCTGAAATTGGACATACAACGTCACCTGCGCTTTACACTGGCCAAATCAAAATATTCTACGACACAATGGGACAAGTTCCGGAGTGTGGTCCTCACCGCACTTGACCGGCTGCACGATCGCTGGATAGACACCCATGAATACTACTATGAGGCGGATGCCAAACGTGTTTATTACATCTCCATGGAGTTTCTGGTCGGCCGGCTTCTCGACAATATGCTGGTCAACCTCGATATCCTTGATGAGGTCAAGGAGGCTCTGCATGAACTGGGTATGGACTATGACAAGGTAAAGGAGAACGAATTTGATGCCGGACTGGGAAATGGCGGACTAGGCCGGCTTGCCGCCTGTTTTCTTGATTCCATGGCTACGCTTGGAATACCCGGTTACGGTTATGGCATCCGGTATGATTACGGTATCTTTCAACAGCAAATAAAAAATGGCCATCAGGTTGAAAAACCCGATATGTGGCTTCAGTTTGGAAATCCCTGGGATATCGTCCGACCTAAAATGCTGTTTCCGGTCGAATTTTACGGGGAATCGGTTCCCTATAAAGACTCCAGCGGTCAGCTGCGGTTCAAATGGGTGAATACACAAAAAGTTAATGCCCTGGCCTATGACACCCCCATTCCCGGATACAGGAACAATGTCGTAAATCATCTCCGCTTGTGGAAGGCCAGCTCATCGAAGGCCATCGACCTGCAGTCTTTCAGCCAGGGAGAGTATATTGACGCGGTGCGTGATGCCCAGCTGGAAGAGAATATCTCACGCGTATTGTACCCGAACGACAAAGTATTTGTCGGGCAGGAACTTCGGCTCAAGCAGGAGTACTTCCTGGTATGTGCCACATTGCAGGATATCATCCGGCGTTTCAAGAAAATTCACAATGACTGGAGAAAATTCCCCGACAAGGTTGCCATCCAGTGCAATGACACCCACCCCAACCTGGCAATCCCGGAACTGATGCGGGTGTTGCTCGACTATGAGGGTCTGGACTGGGAAACAGCCTGGGACATTACCAGCCGGTCCATCAACTACACCAATCATACCGTCCTTCCGGAAGCACTTGAAACGTGGCCGGTCCCCCTGATGCGCCAGTTGCTGCCCCGCCATCTTCAGATTATCTATGAGATCAACAAAAGGTTCCTCAACAAGGTAAGAGACACCTTCGGAAATGACGTCAACCGTGTACGGCGGATGTCCATAATCAGCGAAGGTGAAAAACCGGCTGTGCAGATGGCAACACTGGGCATCGTCGGTTCCAACAAGGTCAACGGCGTCGCCCGTCTCCATACCGAACTCATCAAAAAAACCATTTTCAGGGATTTTTACGAACTCTACCCTGATAAATTTGTAAACATGACCAACGGGATCACCCCAAGGCGGTGGCTCAAGCAATGCAATCCGGCATTATCCGACCTCATCTCCGACAAAATCGGAGACGGGTGGATCACCGATCTCTCCCAGCTTAAGAAAATTGACGAACACGCCAATAAAAAAACATTCCGTGAAGCCTTCACGAGCATCAAGCGAAATAACAAGAAAGCTCTTATAGATTACATTAAGAACAAGTACAGCGTAACCCTGAACCCTGACTCTCTGTTCGACATCCAGATTAAAAGGATACACGAGTACAAGCGCCAGCTGCTGGTTGCTTTGCACACCGCCATGCTATACAACCGGATCAAAGCCGATCCCGATGCCGATTTCGTGCCTCGAACAGTTTTGTTCGCCGGCAAAGCGGCTCCGGGCTATACCACGGCCAAACTGCACATCAAGTTGATCAACTCCATAGCGGAAACGATCAACAACGATCCGGATACCAACGGCAAATTGTCCTGTCTGTTCCTGGAAAACTACAGTGTTTCGCTGGCCGAACGGCTTATCCCTGCCGCTGATCTCTCCGAGCAAACATCCACCGCCGGCATGGAGGCATCCGGAACCGGTAATATGAAATTTGCCCTGAACGGAGCACTGACCATCGGCACGCTCGATGGTGCAAACATCGAGATCAAGGAAGAGGTGGGCGACGATAATATTTTTATTTTCGGCCTCACAGACGAAGAGGTGGAACAAATGCGCAGAGAGGGATACAATCCCCGGGATTTCTATGAGCGTATTCCCGAACTCCAGCAAGTGCTGAATCAGGTCCGTGACGGATTTTTTGAACCGGATGAACCCGAACTGTTTCATCCGATCATACGCTCACTCCTTGACGAGGGTGATTATTTCATGGTACTGGCCGATTTTCAATCCTATGCCGAGCAGCAACGCGAGGTAGAAAAGTGCTATATAAATCAGGAAGAGTGGATCAAAAAAGCCATTCATAATGTCGCTCGCATCGGCAAATTTTCCTCGGACAGGACCATCAGCAATTACTGTGAAGAAATTTGGGACTGCCAGGGTATTGACCCTGAAAAAATTGGCATTGAATCCACAAATGGAGGAAAGAAAAAAAAGAATTGAGTTGTTGATCAAACCCGACCACCCCAACTCCAGAACATCTGTAACTGCTCAGCAGAAATGATCCGTGATATCAGAGATATCCGTCTACTCCAGTATGAAGCGAAAGGTGATGGTTCCGTGTTGGGATTCCTGAGGAACATTTGAAGGCAGTCGCGAAAAACGCCAGGTCCTCAGGGTTCTCATTACCTCACGGTCCAGTTCCGGATTTCCCCTTCTTAACGGTCTGATGCTGCCCACCGTACCGTCAGGTCGTACCTCAAAACGCACAGAAATGACGGCCTCCGTCTCGGAAACATAGTTGGGCATCGGCTGCACGATCGGTGCCCGGTTTATATCCCCTTCCCATTCCAGCTGGTAAGGTGCCGATCTTTCCGCGTCGGTACCGGTTCCCTGGTCAACTTCGGCCCGTCCCCGAATTCCTCTGATATCGCCGGTTTCCTCTTCACCCTCCATCTCTTCTTCATCCTGCTGGGCAGATGGTGGGGGTGCATGCTCCTCCACCTCATTTGTCTGCTCCGCCAATTCGGCCGGGTCGATCTCGTCGGTGTCCGGTGTTGTAACCACATCCGAATCAACCTCCTCTTCCTGTTCAGGCAACTCTACATCCCGGGTAGCCTCTTCGGGTTGCGGTTCGGGCTGCGGAACCTCTTCCGGTTCGGGCTGCGGCTCTTCTATCTCCGTTTCTACAGGATCGGGCTGGGTCTGTGGCTGTATTTCCTCCTCCCGGGAAAATTCGGCGACGGTTCCATCCTGAAACTCTCCCAGCGTAACGTCGATAAACGCCATGCGCTCCTGGGGCCCCGGGCGGGAAACCATAAACAGGGCCGTCAACAGCATTATCAGGTGCATAACGGCTGTAATGGCCAGACCGAACTTCTCTTCTCCTGTTAGTTTGCGTGTCATATCAACGTGTGGCGCGTTCCGTGGCCATCATCATATTCAAATCCAGAGCCTTTCCAATATTCATAACGTGAACGGCATCGTCAATTATTGCATTTCTGTCGGCACGAACCACCAGTGTGGCTTGGGGATGTTGACGATTCTGCTCCCGGATGGATTGTGCCACATTGGCCCGCGGTACCAGATCTCCCATGATATAGAAACTGCCATCATTGGTGATCGTTACATTTATGAAATGCTGCTCCGTCACTGCTGCCGTCTCCGCTCTCGGGATATCCACTCTTATTCCAAAATTTGTCACAAACGAGGAAGTAAGCAGAAAGAAGATGAGCAGCAATAGCACAATATCGGTTAACCCGGCCGCTGCGAACATCTGCATGGGTTTTTTTACTTCACTATCGGACCTGAAATTCATTGCTGTTGCCTTTTATTTGCCGGTTTCTGAAGCAAGTCTATAAACTGGGTGGAGGAATCTTCCAGATCAAAGATCATCCGGTTCATTCGCCCAAGCAGGTAATTGTAAAATCCGTAGGCGATAATACCGACGGCCAGTCCCGATGCCGTAGTTATCAAGGCCTCCCAGATTCCCCCCGCCAGAACACTGGGATTAACATTACCCTCCAGAGTTTGTATCTGCTGAAATGCCTGGATCATACCGGTTACGGTTCCCAGGAAGCCGAGCAGGGGAGCCACTCCTGCAATGGTGGCCAGCCAGTCCATCTTTTTTCCCAGAAAATGGACTTCACGTTTACCGGCATTTTTTATGGCATCGTCGATATCGTGGATGGGTCGGCCGAGCCGCTTGATGCCCTGTTTCATTATGCGGGAAAACGGCTTGTTCATCTCGTCACAATATCGCAATGCCCGGTTCATATCCCCGCTTTTCAGAATATCCTCAAGGCTGTCCAAAAACCGCTGATTATCCATCGTGGAGTTGGATAACACGCGCCAACGCTCCGCTATCACATAAATGGCCAGCAGTGACAACAAGGTAATGGGGATCATTACAAATCCGCCATCAACCAGCATTTGAAGCCAGGAAATCTGGTCGGGGTCTGAAATGGCGGGCTGAAGGGTATCTTCAAGCGCACCGTTCTGAAGAATCAGTGCGGGCAGAGACAAAAAAAACGATGTCATGAAATCCTGATTGGTTAGTGTTACTATCTATGGGTTAACGAATTCTGATGATAAAATTATTGCTTCGATAGGGTTCCGGTAAACGGGAAATTGCATTTTCAGCATCCGATACCGTTTCAAACTGTCCCACACCTACCCTCCAGGTATGTTCGCCATTGCCGAGTTGTGCTTGCCAAAAGGTTGCCTTGTAGCCCTCGTCAATCAGATTTTCCATTTCAATCCGCGCTCTGTTTTCATTGGCTATGGAGTGGAGTACGATCGTATAGGATCCGATGAGCAACTCCTCTTCCGCACCCATCAGACCATAGGGAAGCTCCTCCGCTTCTGCCTCTTCTTCAGGAGTAGCCTCAATACGGTGTTCCATAGGCTCCGAACCTATCCCGGTCTCCCCGGGGGCTTCCGAACGGGTATCGGATACCATCGCTTCTTCGGTGTACTGCCGATGAAGCAGATGGCCCTCAAAATGGAAATAGAGCATAACCGCTAAAATAAATGCAGCGGCAATGGGTAGCATCCACACCCGGGACTGATTCTCACCTGAAGCCGGTTTCTTGCCGGACTTTGGGGGTTTTCCGGCGGTAGCCGTCATCTCTTTTTTTTCTGCAGTCTCTTTTCTTCCGGATCCGGATACGCCAACAGGCTCTGTTTCCGGTGTTTGGTAAGCTAACGGAGGCGGCACCGGATCCGGTGTTTCTGGGGTGGTCTCCTCCGATGAATCCACACCAAACACATCTTCAAAGCTTTTGCCGCTCTCATCCTTTTTACCGGTTTCCAGTTCCTCTTCTTCGGTCCCGGGCTCCTCCACTTCGGCATCCAATCCTTTCTTTTGCGGAGAAACCGGTTCAACCTCCTCCGGCTGTTTATGATCTTCCTCCTGTATTTGCCTACTGCTGAATGCCGACATGATTTCGATGGGTTTCATACCGGCATACTTGTAGTTAACCTCTACAGCCAGCTCATCTTCCGGCGAAAAAACCAGCTTGCCGTCAGCCTCCTTAAAAGTCCCGAGCCCGGGAAC
The DNA here is from genome assembly GCA_007132495.1 of Balneolales bacterium. Lineage (GTDB taxonomy): Bacteria > Bacteroidota > Rhodothermia > Balneolales > Natronogracilivirgulaceae > SLOL01. The sequence continues at coordinate 11,872 of SLOL01000124.1, read as the reverse complement.
ATGATATTCACCTTTCTCCAAAGCCTCCGTTTTAACCGACTGTATCCAGGCTGACAGAAATTCTTCCGCCTTTTCCTGTTCAGCATTCAGGGTTTCGGCGAGTAACAATACCAGATCATCATGAGACATTCTCATACCATTCCTCATTTTTCAGGGGTAAAAGTTATGACGTCGGACGGCGGTGCCATTAAAATACGACCATCTTTCTCCTGTCGATGCTCTTGCCTGTTATGATGAACCGTGAAGGTGCCGAATCCCCTTACCGTAACCTCCCGGTGCTGTTTCAATGCTCCGGAAATGATCGCTGCAATCTCCCGTTCTGTATTGTTTTGTGCCATATGATTCACCAATGCAAAGTTACACCCCCATAAATCTGGAAGGGCCGTTCTTGATAGTTTTGCCACACTTCGTAATCCTGATTAAGAATATTAAGCGCCTTGACATATACCCCGAAATTCTGGTGAACGCGAAAATCCGTTTGCATGCCAAGTTGTACATAACCATCCATGGCATCCTCTCCGGTAGCCGTTTTTCTCTGACTTCTGTAATCCAACCATGTGGAAATATCAAGCTGTTGCAACGGCTTGGTCATAAATTGAGCAGACACTTTCCATCTGGGAAGATACGGAATTTCACCGGTTGAAATATCCTCTTCAGCTGCTGTTGAAAAATTCAGCCCCGCCTCAAGTGTTGCTGATGTACGCAGTGCCGGATAAAAATAGGTTGCACCGTGGTACCACTCAACATGTATCGCTTCCTGAGTATAGTGAAAGGCGTAATAAGGTGAGAGGGGATCTTCGGAAAACCCGAAATAGCCAAGATTATAATACTGCCAATAGTCAAGACCGGTAAATGCTTTGAGGTCACTGCCCAATTCTATATCGGAATGCAGGCCGATATGCAAACCCCGTTCATGCTCCAGATCATTATCTTGCAGCATCAAAAAACGGTTTTTGCGATTCATGCGCTCCAGCGATGGATCATTGACAAATCCTCTCACCCGTATTCCGGCCGATACCCTTCCGGTACCTTGATATCGGTACTGAATGTCGGGATAGAGAAAAAGATCAAATTCATTTTCAATATCGTACAATTGATATATGCGCAACCACGCTTCAACCTGATGAGAGTGGCCGAAAAGTTGACGGTAACGGCCACCAATGGTATTAGTCAGCCAGTATTGGGAATGGTCATCCATGGTATCATATATGGCTCCTGATGAACGGGCTCTTAAACCAAATACCTGCTCCATCTGACCGCCTTCCCAAAACCGGTTGGCCTGTATTCCGAACCTTGTTTCGTTGCTGGTGATGGTTTCATCGATATACCGCTCACCTTCATTGCCGAATCGATTCACCGATACCGCCGTCTGCCATCCCCGGTAGGCGTGCTCAAGATGCTGCCAGCGACCCTCAATACCAAAGGCGCTGTGGCTTATAAGCTGTGGAACAAGCTGTTCCGGATCGATCGATCCATTTGACAGGGTATCCATCGGAAAAGGTGAATAGTTGAAGGAGGAGCGGCCGGTGACTCCCAACCCCCAGCGATGATTTCCCGATCGCCTCGTCCACTGCAAATCCACACCCAGGTTCCGGAAGGAGCTGTATTCACGATCCCCTTCTGATGAATGGTGACCGATATCCAGTGCCAGGCTCTCATTATCCCGAATCGGCGTTTCGGCAATAAATTTCAGCTCCGGGCTCATATAGGTCCCCAGGCCGGTTCTTGCAAAAACCTGACGCTGATCAGCGAATGCAATGAATTGTTGCTCCGGCTTGAGTGCCGGCTCCAGGTCGCTGATGGGAATCGCCGCCACGATCTCTTCATCGGACTCCATATAGGGCATACGGTCTGGATCCACCCGGTATACCGGCGTCCTGGGACTGAAACCCAGGATAGGTTGACGTGACAGGCCCGGAAAACGCACCTGAAAATCGCCACGTATTTCAATATCCTGCGGATCAATATCGGGTAAAAGGGATGCGGGTTCACCATCCTGCTGGGCCATTGCCGGAGCGGCAATTACAAGACCCGCAAATAGTAAATAGGGGAATAATGAGGAAATGGGACGCATTGGGTTTTTCTTCAATATGAGGCCGAAACAGAGTGTAAACGTATCAGTTGCTGAAAAATGTCAGGCTTAATTAAAATTTCATTAATTTTTTTGTCCATCACGCCGGATTGTCATTTCATCACGGGAGCGAATCAATCTGTTGAAAGCGAGAATAACCGGTGTAGCTGTCAAAATAATGATCATCATCACCAAATGTGTAACAATTGCATAAGCAATACCAACGGCTTCCGGAACTGCAAAAAGCAGGAGTAGTGACCGGCTCACAAACCAGTGGTACGTACCGATGCCGCCCGGTGACGGGAGGGCTACTCCCAATGCCGAGATAACCGTGATAACCAGCGCTTCCTGTAGACCCAGTCCGAATTCATTATGCATCCCAAATGCCGTAAATGGAATATAGGTCATGAGTATATAACATAACCATATTACGGCTGTGAACAGAATAAACAGAGGCCAATTCCTGATCTCCCTGATGCTCATCAACCCTTGAAAAAATTTCGTAGCCGTATCTTTAAGGGTATTGATCATGTTCAAAACCGAAGGCAACCATCTACTGATCCATAAAAACAGGTAGTAGGCCGCGACAAGAAGCAATACTGCTCCTGTTACGGCAAGTCCCATAACAAGCATTCCGTCCGGACTCCATAAAGCTTTCAACCAGCGAACCGTATCAGTCCCCAAAACCGCAATGATCAGGGAATAGTCCCTGAGAAAATAAAAAGCGACAAACAACATAAGCAGAAGCATCACCAGAAGATCGAAAAACCGCTCCAACACAACTGTTCCCATGAGACGGGTCCGGCTGATTCCCTCCAAATTTCCGACATAAACAGAACGGGAAACCTCGCCAAGTCGTGGCACGGCATAATTGATCAGATATCCGAGCATGACGCCACTGAACAGTGTTGTCCTGCTTGTTGATATTTCATCCCGCTCTATAAGCTGCTTCCACCGCTCAGCACGTATATAATGGCTGAATAATGAAACCAGCAAATAAGGCATGATCCAGTAGTAGGTCATCTTGTCCATGGTCAGACGTACCTCATACAGGGAAACATCTTTCAGGGCAAGCCACAAAAACAGGATGGCAATAAAAATGCCGGCCAGTAATCGAAAATATTTTTTAATCATACCGAATCATTTACGCAAATCAATGATCTCGGCATCGTCCGGATACACCAGCTCAAAGACTCCTCCAACCTCTTCCATATACCCGGCATCCGTAAAGGTCGTTTTGATGCGATTACTCATCTGATCAACTGCCGTTATCTCAAGGGGAACCAGGTTGCGATCCAGTACAATCGTCACCTCACGGAATAACTCAAAAGGATCTTCGGAATGTAATATGAATGACGTGGTTTGCTCATCCCGGACAACCTCAGCCACCTGATATATTTCATCTGTCTCAGAAAAAAAACGCGAGGGTGCAAAGTCATCTTCTTCCGGTTCGTATTCGCTGATCACCAGTTTGTTTTGCTGTGCATTATATACTCTTGATAATAAACCGTCTACCACGACCACCTGCTCATCCGCCCTCACCTTGTATTGTGCTTTTGAAATCCAGATCTCCCCTTCGGTAAGCTCGACTTCACCGGTATAAGAGTCTGTAAATTCATGGATCATGCCGGCATGCAGAACTTTTCCGTCGGCAAACCGATCCCGAACCTGATCAAGCTCTGTAGGTTTTTCGCTGTACAGCGAAGAACCTGTTATCAGAAATAAAACCGTCAAAACCCCCATCAGGGAGGTAATGGGAAACCGCACCAACCATTTTAAATTCAACATTCTTTTGTTCCCGAGAAATTACTCATCCAGTTCACGTAATAGTTCTTCCAGCTCTTCTTCCGATTCGACCAGTACTTCTCTTGCCGTACTACCCTGATAGGGACCGACAATGCCCGCTGAAAAAAGCTGATCAATAAGCCGGCCGGCACGGTTGTAACCCAGTTTCAGCTTTCGCTGCAAGAGCGACACTGATCCCTGCTGATGCATAACCAGCAACCTGGCCGCCTCTTCAAAAAGATCGTCCCTTTCGCTTTTGTCAAGTGATCCGCCCTGATTGTTTGGATCTTCCACCTCGGGCAGATAATAGGGGTGATTGTAGCCGATCTGATTTCCTATATAGGCATTAATTCGTTCAACCTCTTCCGTAGACACAAACGCATTCTGAAGCCTGATCATTGTGGCACCACCACCATTATAAAGCATATCGCCTCTTCCAACCAGCTGATCGGCACCCATAGTATCAAGTATCGTCCGGGAATCAATTTTGGAAGCTACCTGATAGGCAATTCTGGCCGGAAAGTTCGCTTTGATTGTACCGGTGATCACATTGACGGACGGACGTTGCGTGGCAACAACCAGATGAATTCCGACAGCACGGGCAAGCTGTGCAAGACGGGCAATCGGTTCTTCTATCTGCTTGCCGGCGGTCATCATCAAATCGGCCAGTTCATCAATAACAACTACAATATACGGCATGTGACGATGTCCGAGATCTTCTTCCAGAGTACCGCTCTTGTATTTGGTATTATAAGACGCGATATCGCGCACGGTCGCCATCTTGAGCAGTTCGTAGCGATTATCCATCTCCTTGCAGACACTGTTCAGCACCTGAAGAACGTCACTCGTATCGGTTATAATCGGTTCGATAGCATTGGGCAGTGTGGCCAGAAAGTGCTGCTGAATATTCCGGAACAGCGAGAGTTCGATTTTTTTGGGGTCGATCATCACAAACTTGAGGTCATCAGGATGACACTTATAGAGCAGACAGGTGATGATCGTATTAATGCCTACCGTTTTTCCCGATCCGGTTGCCCCCGCCATAAGCAGATGCGGCAATCGACTCAGGTCGACCATGAAAACTTCATTTTCAATGGTTCGTCCGAATGCTACCGGTAACACCATTTTTGTTTCGGCAAATTTGCGGGTGTTGATCAATGACCGGATATAAACCACTTCCCGATTACGGTTCGGAACTTCGATACCCACCGCCGATTTACCGGGAATCGGGGCGATAATTCGAAGCCCCCTGGTAGCCATCGCCATTTTCAGGTCATTGGCGTAACTTTCTATTTTACTGATTTTTACGTCCGGTGCCGGTTCCAGCTCATAAAGGGTCACAGTGGGACCCACCACCGCTTCAATGGCTTTGATATCGATGCCGTGCCGATTCAATTTGTCAAGGATGATCATTTTATTGCGATTGATCTCCTCATAATCCACTTCACTGCCTTCATTTGGAGCCACATCCAGCAGATCCAGTGTCGGAAACTTGTATTTTATTTCCGGTTTTCCCATCTGCTTTTTTCGCTCTTTTTCCAGCTTTCGCTTCCCGGCCTCTTCTTCGGGAGTCCCTTTATAAACTTTTATATCAAGGTCAGAACCGCCGGATGGGGATTCCGTACCGGCATCCTCCTCTTTGTCGTCACTCTTTGCAGCCGATTCACCGGCTTCAGATCCTTTTTTCAACACAGCCCGTGGTGGCTGATCTCCCGCCGTATTCTCCCGTTCCATCCGCATTCGCGTCTCCTCTTTCTCCTGCGATGCCGAGACCATTTTTTCCCACTGCTTTTTTCGCTCATCCTCATTTTCAGAACGAAGAGTCATGCTCTGTCTCTGCGACCGTTCAGACGCTTTCATCTCTGCTCCGGAGCGCTCTCGCTCCCACTCCTCATCTCTTTCCGCCCCCCTCTGATCTGCAGTCCGGTCACCATCACGAATGCTTTTAAACGTAAAAAAACTTCCCATCCACGCCATAACCGATCGGGTCCGGTCAATGGCCGACTGTACATCCCTGTTGATCAATAGAAGCAGAGAGATCAGGCACAGACTGCCGAGTATGATAACAGGTCCGAACTGTCCGGTTAACGCTCTCATGAAATGGGCTATGGCCAACCCCGAATTTCCGGCCCAGATTTCGGGTACCGCCTCAAATTCATTGTGGATCCAACCCATGATGGAAGCTGTCAGAATCATGAAGAAAATGGCGGATAAAGCTCTTACATGGCGTGACATCAATTCATTATGCCGGAAAATATTCCAGCCGTAAAACATAAACACTCCTACCAGTATCAGAGATATGTAACCGAACAGAATGTGCACAAAAAAGTGTGATAAATAGGCACCCAACGGCCCCAGTCCATTCTGAATGCGCAACGCCGGACCCTGTCCGAAATCAAGAAGTGTCCGAAAGTCGACACTCTTTATTATTGCCAGATCTTCTCCCCTGTAGGTAAGGATACTTACCGCAAGTGTGATACCGATAGCCATTATCACAATACCCAGCATCTCCATTTTGCGCTCGTAAGAGAAGAACGGCTCACCGGTTTTTTTTGCGCTTTTTTTCATCCGTCTAAATGTCCTGATTTACTACTTCAGCTGTAATACCATGACCGTAATTTATCATGCGCCTGTGTGTCCGGGCGCCGGTCCGGTCATGGGCATTGCATCTGTTTACGTCTTGATATCTATATCTTAATAACACCATCTGTCATTGCCGGTATGGTTTGAAACAGGTCAACCTGACTGCAATACCGGATATCTTCATCAAATCCGAGCTCTCTCAGCCTGTTTCCATGGTTGGATGAGCGAATAAGTCCCGATACATCCCTGCCGAATTTCTCATACAAACCAAAAGCCACTTTAACCCCATCTGCGGCATCCGGCGGTATTTTTTTATCAAACAAATGATACGTTATGGCGCCGGCACATAACAGATCCTCAATGGATAGTCGGTTTTTCCATCCGGAACAAATCATTTTTACATTCAGATGGGGATTTTTTTTCAGAAAATTTACCAGCACTGTCAAATTCAGGAAACTGCCGATAATGATTTTCTGCGCAAGATGACTGCGAGTAATGGCTCGTGTTCCGTTGGATGTTTTAAAAATCAGGATTTTCTGATTCACGGCATCCTTGCCGTATTCCAATGGTGAATTGCCCAGATGAAATCCTTCCACTTTTTTCCCATCCTTTTCACCACACAGAAGCAGTCTCCCGGCATCCAGGTTTCGGGTAAACCTACCGGGATCGTCCCCTTCTGCCACTGGTATGATTCCGGCAGCTCCGTTTTCCAGAGCCGTATGTATCGTGGAACAGGCCCGCAACACATCAATGACAATCACAAGCTTGTCACGGATATCTTCCTCCCGGAACGACTGGGAAGATGCAAAAACGTCAATACTCCGTTTCATGATTTTCTGTTGTAAAATGGCAATTTAACAATCTTGCATGGAAATGCTTTATCTCTTATACAAATAAAAACTTCGTCCCCGACTTTCATATCCGCCGGCAAATATCCCATGGCTATGCCTTTATTCAAAATAACCGACAAACCACCACTGGTTACCGTTCCTGCTTCTTCCTTTTTACTATTGAGAATGGGGTATCCGGCTCTTGGTATCCGTTTTTTTTCTTCCATTTCCAAACCGAACAACTTCCGTTTCACCCCCTCCTTTTTTTGCTTTAAAAGGCTTTCCTTTCCAATGAAATCACCCTTATCCCATTTCACAAGCCAGCCGAGCCGGCCTTCCAATGGTGTCGTCTCCTCGGTGATATCATTTCCGTAAAGTGCCAGTCCCGCTTCCAGCCGGAGTGTGTCACGCGCTCCCAGTCCACAGGGAGTAATTCCGAACTCTTCACCTGCAGCCATGATGTTCTCCCACAAATTGCAGACATTAATATGACGAATATTGCAGTATAACTCATACCCTTTTTCGCCGGTATAACCGGTAGCCGATACCAGAACATTTTCATACTCGGAAATCTGCATGGAACGAAACTCAAAAGCCGGTATATCACCCGGTTTATCATCAGTGATTTTGCTCAGTATTTCGGTTGACCGTGGACCCTGAAGTGCTATCAGTGCTATCTCATCCGAAATATTACTGATTTCAGCACGACCGTCATTGACCTCAAGTATCCAGTTAAAATCTTTTTCAATATTGGATGCATTGATGACCAACATAAACTCCATCTCCGACAGGCAATAGATCAGGAGATCATCCACAATACCGCCATGTTCCCTGCACATGACGGTATACTGTGCTTTCCCCGGCTTCAATGACCATACGTCATTAACCGTCAGCTCCTGCAGCACCTCCCGGGATCGCTCGCCTTTCAATAATACCTCACCCATATGAGAAACATCAAAAAGTCCGGCATGGTGCCTTACGGCAAGATGCTCATCTCTGATACTTTTATATTGCACCGGCATTTCAAAACCGGAAAAATCGACAAGTTTGGCATTTAGAGATCGATGAATCTCGAATAAAGCAGTTCTCTTCATCATAGCAATTATTTTGTGTTATTTCTCCAAGATACAAATATCACATGGCTTTTTTTGCATTTCATTGCGCTTATCGGTTAAACCATATTTTATTTTTCGGGGGGATATAATCCCAATCTTTTTTTGTTAGAGGCAAGAGATAAAGATTATATTCGTTACATCATAAATTTATTAAGTTTAAAATCGGTTTACTATTATGGCCATTACTAATGAAGACGTTCTGGATGCCCTCAGAAATGTAATTGATCCTGACCTGGGAAAAGATCTGGTATCCCTGAACATGATAGAAGATATCTCAATCAATGGTAAGGAGGTTTCTTTTACTGTTAACCTGACCACCCCGGCCTGTCCGATGAAGGCTGAGATTGAACGGGCCTGCATCAATGCCGTAAAACATCTTGTGGACCAGGAGGCTGTCGTCAAACCCAATATGAGTTCCAGGGTAACGGGCAGCAGAAATGAAGGACAGGGAGATCAGAACCTTCTCAAGGATGTAAAAAATGTCATTGCGGTCGCATCCGGTAAAGGCGGTGTAGGCAAATCCACGGTATCCGTCAATTTGGCGGTGGCTTTGGCCCAAACCGGTGCAAAAGTGGGTTTGGTCGACACCGACATCTATGGGCCCAGCATACCCACTATGTTTGATATTCATGAAAGGCCCAATATTAATACCCAACGGAAGCTGATACCACTTGAAAAACACGGAGTCAAACTGCTCTCCATGGGTTTCCTTGTCAAACAGGATGAAGCGGTCGTCTGGCGTGGACCGATGGTCTCAAGTGCCGTCAAGCAGTTTTTGAGTGAAACCGAATGGGGTGAACTCGATTATCTGATACTTGATCTTCCGCCCGGTACCGGCGATATTCAGCTGACTATTGTCCAGTCTGTTCCATTGACAGCTGCCATTATTGTTTCAACGCCGCAAACGGTGGCCCTTGATGATGCCCGGAAAGGCGTTGCCATGTTCGGAAAAGTGAATGTTCCTGTACTGGGGATCGTGGAAAATATGGCCTACTTTACACCACCCGATATGCCTGATAAAAAATATCATATTTTTGGGAAAAACGGCGCCAGAAACCTTGCTGAAAAGATGGGTGTGCCTTTTCTCGGAGAAATACCAATTGAACAACAACTCAGAGAGGGCGGTGATTCCGGTAAACCGATTGTTGTGGAACAACCATCTTCGCCATCATCTCTGGCCTTTACAGAACTTGCAAAACGGTCGGCCCAGCAAATCGCCATCCGGAATGCCACCAGTGAACCTACCGAAAAGGTTGAAATACTCTACAGATAGTGGGGGATATTAACCCGAAGGACAGCCCGGCTGATCAGCCGGGCTGATTGATCGGTTTTCTCAATCTTCCCGGTCATAACGTTCAAACCGGATCGCAGACCAGAGTAGTATTCTGCTGTACTACCTACTTCTTTTCACGAAGACGAGCTGCTTTGCCACGGAGCGAACGCAGATAGAAGAGCTTGGATCTTCTGACTTTCCCTCTTTTCTTAACCTCGATTTTGGCAATATAGGGAGAATACAATGGGAAAATCCGCTCTACTCCAATATTACTTGAAATTTTTCGGACAACAAATGTCTGATTGGCTCCGCTGCCTCTTCTGGAAATTACTACTCCAACATATTGCTGAATACGCTCTTTTTCTCCCTCACGTACGCGATAGTGGACATTCACCGTATCTCCCGGTTGAAAGTCAGGGAGATCGTCTCTGGTCTGTGTCTGTTCAATTAGTTTAAGCTTTTCCATTTTTCTAATCCGATTGTTTACTTTTTATGTATTAAATTTCTGTAGAGATCAGGGCGCTTTGTTTTCGTAAGTTCCAACGCTTTTTTTTCCCGCCATAAGCGAATTTGTTCATGATTACCAGATCTGAGTACTTCAGGAATCTTCAGACCCCTGAAATTTGCCGGGCGTGTATAAACCGGAGCTGAAAGAAATCCATCCTGAAACGAATCATCAAGTGCACTTTCGGCATCTCCCAGAACCCCCGGAAGCAGGCGAACGATCGCATCCACCAGTATCATGGCCGGAAGCTCACCACCCGAAAGTACGAAGTCCCCGATACTGATCTCAAGTGTAACGAGTTCATCACGTATCCGCTGATCGATGCCCTTGTAATGTCCGCAGATGATCATGATTTTCTGATGCAGTGATAATGAATTAACCCTTTTTTGATTCAAAACGGGCGCATCCGGCGTCGGAAAGATCACCGCATCGTATGATCGCTGCTCCTTAAGGTAGCTGACGCAATCAAAAACCGGTTGCGGGGTCATTACAAGGCCTGCTCCACCACCAAACGGATAGTCGTCTACTTTACGGTGCTTGTCCGTCGAATATTTTCTGAGATCATGGATATGGATGACAACTTTACCGGCTTTTCGCGCTCTACCCACAATACTGTGATCAAGCGGACCGCCCAGCAACTCAGGAACTGCCGTAATGATATCTATTCTCATAAATTACTCCAGGGACTCCAGATCCGTTGTATTTTGTACATGTACCTGCTTCGATTCATGATCTACACCGGATACAAACTCGTCAACTTCCGGTATCAGAATTTGCTTTTCGTCGCCCTGTACTACAAGAACCTGATACCCGGGTGTTTCCATGGTATCCTGTACAGTACCCATATGAGAATTGTCATCTCTGTACACGTCATAGCCTATTACCGATATCCCGGATCGGGATTCATCGGGCAGTTGATCAGTCATGACTTCGTGGCCTCTCAACATCTCCGCATCCGAGCGTGATGTAATTTCTTCCAGTCTGACAAAGAACAATGTTCGCTTCCGGTCCGCACGGGCACTCCACTCATCTACTCTGTAGGGTACCCATTGTTGCTCCGGATAACGTATATAAATCACATCAATCTGTTCCGGCGGGATTACAGTTTCCCGAATTTCCATCAGAAAACCCCCTCGGGTTCCCTGTGCTTTGGCAACATTACCTAACGGATGCAGGCCGGAACCTGAGTGATTTGCCATGGTCTGAAAACTCGATATAACCCTGCCGGATAACTACTTCTTATTATCTTCAGAAGCTTTCTTCTCCTCTTCAGAAGCTTTCCCGGAGGCCTTGTCCACATCTTCTTTTTTGTCGGATTTGGCCTCTTTATTACTTTCTTCTTTTTTGTCGGATTTGGCCTCTTTTTCTTTCTTTTTATCCTGCTGAGCCGATTTTTTTTCCTCAGCCGGCGCATCCTTCTCTTTGGCTTCGTCCGCTTTTTCCTTAGACTTATCCGCTTTTTCCTCTTTTTTAGCAGATTTTTCAGTCCCGGCTTCTTTCTTATCACCGGCCGCATCATCCGGTTCGGCCGCTTTCGCTTCCTCATTTTTTACGGCAGCAGCTTCCGACTTCCCTTCCTCCGGCTTCTTATCAGCACTCTTATCGGTTTCTTTGCTATCTGCAGTTTCGGCATCCCGGGAATCAGCCGTCTTGTCATCTTCGGCCTTCTTCGACGCTTCCTGAGTCTTCTTTTCCTCTTCTTCGGCCTTT
>SLOL01000052.1 GCA_007132495.1 Balneolales bacterium | reverse complement strand
GGACATAGAATCCTTTCAGTCCGATTTTCCGCAATATGATGTGATCTCCTCTTCCACAACAGAAGTGGGTGAAAATTTGATAACACTTGCCAGAAGCGGAGTGGAAAAGCGTCTGATCATAGGCGCCGGTAAATCCGGAGCGTTTCCGCAGGGTTTTCAAGGTGAAAAGTACAACGGCACGAATGGCGGTTTTCTGATCTGTGCATTGAATCATACCAATGCCACAGCCCTGCGATCATTGTGTTCATTTACGAGTCCGATAACGCTCGGGAATGACAGCTCTTTCGGATTTGGCGATCGTCTCGGGAATGCAGGTCCCGCACATTTGAAAGCTCTTATGGACAGTGAATCAATTTTCAAGCCGATTATGGCTCAACAGTCCATACGGGAGCTGGATCGGACCGGAAGAACGGCTGAAGATGTAATGGATGCCGCGACGTGGGCGGTTTTTCAATGGGGTTACAAAGGCGGATTCGGATCGGATGCCGACCATTTGAAGACCACCGAAGACATCGACCGGATGGCCAGGGCCGGATTCACCATGTTTACTATTGATCCCAGTGAATTTGTGGATAACCGAAGCCAAAGCATGAACGAGGCTCAGCTGAACGAAGCTTTTCATTCCCTGCCCTGGAGTAAGCTGAACGATGATCCGGATTTATTTTTAAGGAGGTATACTGAGCAATCCATGCAATTTGGCGAGAATATCTCCTTCAAGCCCTCGAAGATCGATATTTTAAGGGCAGCGGTTAAATACGGCAGAGTGATTATCCATGCTCACGAAATGTTCCGCTATCTTCGTGAAACATATCCCGATCGCGATACCGAAGTGGAATTGTCAATCGATGAAACGCCATATCCCACCACACCGGAAGAGCATTTGGTTATTGCATCAGAGCTTGAGCGGATGGAAGTCGACCTAGTAAGTCTGGCACCACGATTTTGTGGCGACTTTGAAAAAGGGATCGATTTTAAAGGGGATCTGGACTTGTTTAGCGAAGAATATGTATTACATCAGGCAATTGCATCGAAGTTTGGTGAATACAAACTGAGTATTCATTCCGGAAGTGATAAATTCAGCGTGTACGAAGCCATTGGAAATCTTGATGTCGGGAATGTCCATGTAAAAACGGCAGGAACCAGCTATCTGGAAGCTTTACGAGCAGTGGCCATCTGTGATGCTTCGCTGTTCCGGGAGTTGATGGCTTTTTCGTTGAGACGTTTTGATACGGACAGAAAAACTTATCATATCTCGGCTAATGTCGACCGGATGAAAAACCCCGATGATTACACTGAGAAGGAACTTCCGGAATTACTTGACGATGACAACGCACGGCAGATCCTCCATGTAACCTTCGGATCGGTGTTGGCGCATCAGCCCGGGAATAACGAGCAGAGTTTTGGAGATCGAATCAGGAAGACTCTTTCTGAAAATGAAGAAGTGTATGAGGATTGTCTGTACAGACATTTCCGAAAGCACATTCGTCCGTTTGAAAAAGTTTAAAATAATGACTCAATGGATGTTTCAGAGCAGTTGTCCATCCCTGTTGCGGGGATGAATAACTGAAATGCTTTCCGGACATGCGCAGGCGATTCAAACGGTTCTGTTCCGGGGATGAATGGGCAAAAGATTGTACGTAAATAATAACAAATAAGGAGTTTGGTAATAATGAGTAGAAATGAGCTGTTTGATATCACCGGTCAGGTTGCCGTGCTCACGGGTGGTGCTGGTGTATTATGTGCCGAAATGGCGTTGAGTTTGGGAAGAGCCGGTGCCAAAGTGGTATTGCTTGATATCGGAGAGGAGGCGATGGAAGGTCTGTCCCAAAAGCTTGACGGCGAAGGGATTGAAAACCTGTCGATCAAAACGAATGTTCTTGACAAATCCAGTATTGAAGAGGCGGCCCGGAAAACGTTGGATGCATTCGGCAGGGTGGATATTCTGATCAACGGTGCCGGTGGCAACAAACCGGCGGCGACCACCGGTCCGGATAAACCGTTCTTCGATATGCCGGAAGATGCCGTCAAGTGGGTCTTTGACCTGAATTTTATGGGCACTTTTCTGGTGTGTCAGGTTTTTGGAAAGTACATGGCTGAACAAAAAAGCGGGAATATCATCAATATATCGTCCATGAATGCGATTACACCGCTCACCAAGATACCGGCCTATTCAGCAGCCAAAGCGGCTGTCAGTAATTTTACGCAGTGGCTGGCGGTACATGTGTCGCATCATTATTCGACGGATATTCGTGTCAACGCGATAGCTCCCGGTTTTCTGTTGACTGACCAGAACCGTTTCCTCCTTACCAATAAAGAAGATGGCAGTTTGACGGATCGTGGGAAAACCATTATCGATCATACTCCGGCCGGACGTTTTGGCGACCCTGAAGATCTCGTCTCCACCATTATGTGGCTGGTGGCTCCGTCGTCAAAATTCGTTCACGGAATCGTCGTGCCGATTGACGGCGGCTTTTCTGCATTCAGTGGTGTCTGAATGGCAACGTTGCAATGAAGCAGTAAGCAACAAAAAGTAAACCGAAGATCGACTTCAATAAATTAACATTATTAAAACATCTGATATCATGAGTAGTGAAGATCACAATGATGTATTGAAAAACCTTGAACCTCAAAAAAAATTCTTTGTAGGTATCGACTCCGATGGTTGTGTGTTCGATACCATGGAGATTAAACACAAAGAGTGTTTCATCCCCAACAATATTAAATACTGGAACTTGCAGGCGGTTTCGAAATATGCACGTGAGGCTGCTGAGTTTGTTAACCTGTACTCAAAATGGCGGGGCATCAACCGGTTTCCGGCTCTGGTTATGGGATTTGACCTGTTGCGGGAATGGGACGATGTGAAAAAACGGGGGATATCTATTCCGGAAGCCTCCGAATTACGAAAGTTCATTGATTCCGGACGTCCGTTGAGCAATCCGTCATTCAAGGAGTATATTAATGAGGTCGGCAGTAACGATGAGCTGAATACCGCATTGGAGTGGAGTGAGGCGGTGAATAAGACCGTCGACGATATGGTGTACGGCATGCCGCCGTTTCCTTTTGTACGGGAAAGCCTTGAGAAGCTCGAGGATATGGCGGATATGCTGGTCGTTTCGGCCACGCCGACCGGGGCGCTGGAAAAAGAGTGGTCGGAAAATGAGCTGGATTCGTTTGTCCGTGTTATTGCCGGACAGGAGATGGGCTCGAAAAAAGAACACCTTGCACTGGCCGCATCCGGAAAATATGAATCTCATCATATACTGATGATTGGAGATGCACCGGGTGACCTGAAAGCGGCACGCGCCAATAACGCCCTTTTTTACCCGATCATGCCGGGCCACGAAGACGCCTCATGGCAAAGGTTCTATGAAGAAGCATCCGACCGTTTTCTCAATGAAACGTATGCCGGGGAGTATGAGGAAAAGCTGATTCAGGATTTTCTGGACAGTCTGCCCGAAACCCCTCCCTGGAAATCGAGGTAGTACGCGGATTGAATCCCGGGCGAATAACGGTAACAGGCTCCGTTTTTAACCCGGGATGATTTTTAGACAGAAACTCCGGCAAAATCCTTAAGTCAATTTTCACAAATACTGTCGATGTTATGATTAAAGAGATGATCAGTTCAGTGGATAATCTCACCGAAGACGAACTGGAGGCGTTTTTTTCAGATGCTGCTGTGGATTTGCCGGTTGATGGGAAACGAATCCTGGTAATTATTCCGGACAGCACGCGAACGGCTCCGCTCGCAACTCTTTACCGGTTGCTTCATGAAAACATCGGAAAACGGGTTCAGACACTGGAGTATCTGGTTGCTCTGGGGACCCATCAGCCGATGTCGGAGGAAGCCATAGACCAAATGCTGGGTCGTGGTGAAAACGGGACATCGGTTTACAAGGTGCACAATCACAGATGGGATGATCCGGAACAACTCCGTGAAATCGGGGTTATCTCAAAATCGGAAATCGAGGAGGTTTCCGGCGGACTGTTCGGTGAGGAGGTGGTTGTTACCATCAACAAGCTGATTTATGAATACGATCATCTGTTAGTGCTGGCTCCCACATTCCCGCACGAGGTGGTCGGATTCTCCGGCGGCAATAAATACTTCTTCCCGGGAATATCGGGTCCGGAGATCCTTAATTTTTTCCACTGGCTCGGTGCGGTTATCACCAACAAGGATATCATCGGCACACAATATACTCCGGTGCGGCGTGTGGTGGATATGGCGGCGGCCATGATTGATATCCCGCGGACCTGTTTCAGTATGGTGGTCAAAGGTCATGGTATAAAAGGCATTTTCATGGGTGAACCGGAGAAGTCCTATGAAAAAGCGGCTGATCTCTCGGCACAGGAGCATATTCGTTATGAGGATAAGCCCTTTACGGATGTGCTGTCGATGGCACCGCCTATGTACCAGGATATCTGGACTGCCGGAAAATGCATGTACAAGCTGGAGCCGGTTATAGCCAGAGGGGGGCGGCTCATCATCTATGCTCCCCACATAACAGAAGTCTCCTACTCACACGGGGAGTTAATCGAGGAGATCGGTTACCATGTCCGGGATTATTTTATGAATCAGATGGACCGGTTCCGTCATATTCCACGAGGCATTCTGGCCCACTCAACCCATGTCAAGGGCAGCGGCACCTACGAAGACGGTATTGAAACGCCCAATGTCAATGTGGTGCTGGCGACGAAAATAAGCAAAGAGCGGTGCGAAAAAATCAATCTTGGCTATATGGATCCCGACTCGATTGACATCAATCAATGGAAGGACAGGGAAAAGGAGGGGATTCTTCTGGTGGAGAAAGCCGGAGAGATCCTCTATCGATTGAAAAACGAAAATCATTAATTCACGAACATTATGAAAAAGAATAATATTGGACTTATCGGACTGGCCGTAATGGGAGAAAACCTGGTTCTCAATATGGAATCGAAAGGTTTTTCTGTAGCGGTTTATAACCGGACCGAGGAGAAAACCCGGAACTTTGCGGAAGGCAAGGCCAAGGGGAAGAATATTTTCCCGGCATATTCGATCCGGGAGTTTGTTGATGCTCTGGAGAAACCGCGAAAGGTGATGCTGATGGTCAAGGCAGGTGAACCGGTAGATAAAACCATCGCGTCGCTGCTCCCTTATCTCGATAAAGGGGATCTGATTATTGATGGCGGTAATTCCGATTATCAGGATACCGAACGACGGTCGAAGGAGCTGGAATCAAAGGGTTATCTCTATATAGGAACCGGTGTGAGTGGTGGTGAGGAAGGTGCATTGAAGGGCCCCTCCATCATGCCGGGAGGAAAAAAGGAGGCCTATGACTTGGTAGAGCCGATATTCAGCCGTATTTCTGCGCAGGTCGATGGTGATGCCTGCAGTACCCATATCGGTCAGGGGGGAGCCGGACATTTTGTAAAGATGGTTCATAACGGCATCGAATACGGGGATATGCAGCTCATAACCGAAGCCTATCTGCTGCTCAAGCATGTCCTTGGAATGGATGCTGAACAACTGCACGAAACGTTCACGGAGTGGAATTCCGGTGAGCTGGATTCCTATCTGATCGAAATAACGGCGGATATCCTCGGCAAGACCGATCCGGAGACTCAAAAACCGATGGTTGATGTGATTCTGGACAAAGCCGGACAAAAGGGAACCGGCAAATGGACGGTCCGCGCCGGACTGGATCTGGGTGTGTCCGTTCCCACCATCGGCGAAGCCGTTTTTGCCCGCATCATATCCTCTCTTAAAGAGGAGCGGGTGGCTGCGTCGAAAATCCTGTCAGGTCCGTCCGTCAAGTTCGAGGGGGATCCCGAAGCCTTCAAGAACGCCATTCGCGATGCGCTCTACGCCTCCAAAATCTGCTCGTATGCTCAGGGATTCGGACTGATGCAAGCCGCAAGTGAGGAGTATGAATGGGACCTCAATTTTGGCGGTATTGCCATGATATGGCGGGGAGGCTGCATCATTCGCGCCCGCTTTTTGCAGCATATTAAAGACGCCTACGACAAGGATCCGAATCTGAAAAACCTTCTGCTGGATCCCTTTTTCAGGGATTCGATCCACAAGAACCAGGACGCGTGGCGCGATGTGGTCGCTACCGCATCCCGTCTGGGTATCCCCATACCGGCTTTCAGTTCAGCCTTGAGTTATTTTGACTCGTACCGTCGTGATCGCCTGGGCGCGAATCTGCTTCAGGCGCAGCGCGACTACTTCGGGGCTCATACCTACGAACGTGTGGATAAGGAAGGTTCTTTTCATACGGAATGGCTGAAAATATAGGAGGTTGTCTATGCAAGCCAAAAATGTATTGGTCGCCCAATCCGGCGGACCCACACCGGTGATCAACAATTCACTTCGTGCCATTGTAGAAACCTGCAGGTACTATCCCGATACGTTTGGAACCGTGTATGCCGGCTCTCATGGCATAGAAGGGGTCTTGAAAGAAGAATTAATCGATCTGTCGCAGCAGCCGGAGGAGGAGATTGCATTGCTCCGGACCACCCCTGCGGCCGGATCCATCGGTACTTGTCGTTATAAACTAAAGCCCCATCAGGAAGCGGATTTTGACCGGGTTATTGAGGTGTTGAAGGCGCACAATATCGGCTTCTTCTTCTATATCGGTGGAAACGACTCCATGGATACGGCCCATAAAGTGGCCAGGTTGGGTCAGGAGCGCGGACTTGATCTGGTGGGAGTCGGCGTTCCCAAGACCATCGACAATGATGTCGGCGATTCGGAGTTTCAGCTGATTGACCACACCCCGGGTTATGGCAGTGTCGCACGCTATTGGGCGCTGAATATCCAGAATGCCAATGAGGAGAACAGCGGCTCTTCTCCGGCGGATCCGGTGCTGGTTATCCAGATTATGGGCCGCAAGATCGGGTTTATTCCGGCTGCCGCGCGTCTGGCGGATCCCGGCCACGAAATGCCGCTGCAGATTTTCATGAAAGAGTCCAATCTGACCCTTGACGAGATGACCGACGCCATTAACGATAACGTCCGGAAATTCGGGCGGTCTGTGGTGGCCGTCAGTGAAGGATTTCCAATGGGGGATATCGGTGAAACCAAAGACTCCTTCGGGCACACCCAGTTTTCGGCCAGCAAGATCACGGTCGGACAAAAACTGGTCAATCATCTCAATGAGAAAGGTTTGCCGGCCAGGGGCGCAGCGCGTAACAATGTGCCCGGCACCGATCAGCGTCACAACATGATCTACGCATCGGTAACGGACCTGGAAGAGGCGTATAACGTCGGACAAAAAGCGGTGATGATTGCCAAAGAGGACGGATCCGGGTTCATGTCGACTCTGTTACGGGAACCAGGCGACATCTACAATGTGCATTATGACAAAGTACCGCTTGATCGGGTCGCCAACTCCGAAAGGGAATTTCCGCAGCAGTGGATTGCCCGGAACCGGTATGATGTCACCGATGACTTTATCCGGTATGCACGGCCTCTGATCGGCGATGACTGGGTGAGCATACCCCTGGTGAACGGCATTCAGCGGCATGCACGGATCAAGCCCGTTTTTGCCGAAAAAAAATGCCCAGAGTACATTCCCCAGGAGTACCAGTGACGAACGTATATATCTTAATGTTACAAGAATGAAAGCAACAAACCCGAGCGCGGAAACGCCTTCAAGTTAAAAGAAAGAAAGCCAAGAGCATACATGCTTTCAAGTTAAAGTAAAAAGCAACGAACCCAAAGATTGTATGAGCAGGAAGTTTGAGAAAACCTGGAGATGGTTTGGTCCGGATGACAACATTACACTGGATGCAATCCGGCAGTTGGATGTTACCGGCATTGTAACGGCATTGCACCATTTTCCGACCGGAGTTGCCTGGCCTCTGGATGAACTTGAAAAGCGGAAAGAAGAGATCGAAGATGTCGGACTGAAGTGGACGGTGGTGGAAAGTATTCCGGTTCATGAAGATATCAAGCGAAGAACCGGCGACTATAAAACGTATATCGATAACTTCAAAGCGTCGGTAGAGAATATGGGCAAAGCCGGCATACCGGTATTGTGCTACAATTTCATGCCGGTACTTGACTGGACCCGGACGGATCTGGACCATGAAATGTCCATGGGGTATACCTGCCTTCGTTTTGATGAAACGGCACAGGCCGCATTTGATCTGTTTGTACTGAAAAGGCCGCGGGCCGAAGAAGAGTACAGCAAGAAGCTGATAAAAGAAGCGGAGTCCTATTTTAACAGTCTGGATGCCAATGGCATCGAAAAACTGACCAGGAATATACTTGCCGGTCTACCCGGATCGGAAGAGGGGTATACACCGGAAGAGTTTCAAACGATATTGAATACCTATGATGGAATCAATGAAGAAGACCTGAGACATAATCTGCATGAGTTTATCCGGGAGGTGGCGCCTGTGGCCGAAGCTGCCGGGGTGAGGATGGCCATTCACCCTGATGATCCTCCATTCCCGCTGTTCGGCCTTCCAAGGGTAGTTAGTACGGAGGCTGATGCAAAAGCGCTGACGGAGGTTTATGACTCACCGTATAACGGCCTCACTTTTTGCACCGGCTCCTACGGGGTGCGTCCCGGGAATGATCTGCTGGGTATGGTCAAAAGGCTTGGACACCGATTTAATTTCCTTCACTTGCGGAATATCCAGCGGGAAAAGGGGCGCACTTTCCATGAAGCGCTACATCTGAAGGGCGATGTGCCGATGCAAAAAGTGATCTACAATCTTATCATGGAGCAGGAGCGAAGGCATGCTGAAGGCCGAACCGATCTCAGGATTCCGTTTCGACCCGATCATGGCCAGAATATTCTGCGCAGCCTGCATATGAATTCCGCTCCCGGATACTCCTACATCGGACGCCTTCGAGGATTGGCGGTTTTACGAGGTGTGGAGATGGGAATCCGCACTTCACTGGCAATCCAGCGGGGTGAGAATACGGAGGAGTGAGAATACGAAGGAGTGAGAATGCGGAAAAGTGGGACTCCGGAAAGGTGAGAATCCGGGCCGAATGGGGAAAGTCGATACTTAATAATAGTTTATTAATGAGTACATTGAGATTAATACCATGAATAAGCAAGATGTGTTGGACACGATAGAGAAGCACAAACTGGTGGCTATTATACGGCTGGACGACCCGAAAGACATCGATCCGGTCGTGGATGCACTGTTGGAAGGAGATGTCCGGGTGATTGAGGCGACCATGACCATTCCCGGCCTGTTGGAGCATGTCTCCCGGCTGATAAAAAGGGTGGGGGATGACATGGTTTTCGGAATCGGATCGGTGCTGAACGCAGACATGACGCAGCAGGCAACGGATGCCGGAGCATCGTTTGTGGTGAGTCCGGTCATGAAAAAGGAGATTATTGAGACAGCCGGCCGGAACGGCGTGGCGGTCGCTGCCGGGGCCTATTCTCCGACTGAAATCCAGACGGCATGGGAGCTGGGCAGTGATGTGGTCAAGGTTTTCCCTGCGGATACTTTGGGACCTTCCTATATTAAAGGAGTGAGAGCTCCGATGCCGCACTTGAAACTGCTGCCCACGGGTGGAGTGTCGGTGGACAATGTGCCGGACTGGCTGCGGGCCGGGTCCTTCGGGCTCGGTGTGGGCAGTGCGCTGGTGGATGTGAAAGCCGTAAACGCCGGTCGTTTTGATATCATCCGGAACAACGCAAAGGCCCTTTCGCAGGCGGTTGCCGGCTACAGGGATTCCTGACAGAGACACGAGGTATTGTATACCGGTTCACGGCAGTCTCATTTACGCAAGCATTATCTATAACAAACCATTAATTATACATCATTATAATTCATTATGAAAAAAACGGTGACATTCGGCGAGATTATGGTTCGGCTGGCAACACCGGGACACTTGCGATTTGTTCAAAGTGATCGTTTTGATGCAACATATGCAGGAGGAGAAGCTAATGTCGCGGTGGGTCTGGCCGGATACGGCCTGGACAGCCATTTTTTGACGCGTCTTCCGGAGCACGAAATGGGTCAGTCGGCGGTCAATGCTCTGCGCCGGTATGGGGTAAAAACCGGCCACATAGTGCGTGGAGGCGATCGCATCGGCATTTATTTTCTGGAGACCGGAGCGAGTCAGCGGGCCTCGAAAGTAATCTACGACCGGGCGGGATCGGCCGTAACGGAGATGCGTCCGGAGATGGTGGATTGGCAGGGACTGTTCAAGGATGTGGACTGGTTTCACTGGACCGGGATCACACCGGCTTTGGGAAAAAATGCGCAGGATTGTTTGACAAAAGCGTGTCAAACTGCCCGTGAAGCGGGTGCGACTATCAGCTGCGATCTGAATTTTCGCAAAAAGCTGTGGACTGTCGCCGAGGCGCAATCGGTTATGAATCCGCTGATGGAGTATGTCGATGTCTGTGTTGCCAACGAAGAAGATATCCAGAAAAGCCTGGGATTCGAAGCCGGAGATACCGATGTGGAATCGGCCGAACTGGACGAAGCCGGATATTTTGCATTGGCCGAATCCATCCGGAAGGCCTATGACTTTCAGACGGTGGCCATCACCCTGAGGGAAAGCTTTTCGGCAAGCCGGAATGGCTGGAGTGCCATATTACACGATGACGGAGACTGTATGGAACCGCTGCGATCCACCCGCTATGATATCCAGATTGTGGATCGTGTGGGTGGGGGTGATTCGTTTGCCAGTGGACTTATTTACGGATTGATGACCTTTGAACGGTCGAGTGAAGCACTTGAGTTTGCCGTGGCGGCATCGTGCCTGAAACACACCATTCCCGGAGACTTTAACCTCGTAACTCGTGAAGAAGTGGAAAAACTGATGAATGAGGGGGGTGCCGGAAGAGTGGATCGTTAACCTTCAAACCCGTAAAAAATGAGGAAACATCCATAGTGAATATTATCGCTACACAGTTACATGATCAAACTCATGGATGCTCTGTTTGACATTTTGAATCGTAAAAATTTTATGACCAATGAAACCTTTTATTGACAACGATTTTTTATTGCAAAACGAGGAGGCCCGGCGTCTGTATCATGATTATGCTGCCCATCAGCCCATAATCGATTTTCACAACCATCTGCCGCCGGGTGAGATTAACAGCAATAAAACGTACGCGAATCTGACCGAGATATGGCTCAAAGGTGATCATTACAAGTGGAGGGCGATGCGCACAGCGGGCACAGACGAAGAGCGGATAACCGGAAAAGCTTCGGATCGCGAAAAGTTTCATGCCTGGGCTGAAACGGTACCGCAAACCCTCAAGAACCCGCTCTATCACTGGACTCATTTGGAGCTTAAGCGCTATTTTGATATTGATCAGCCGCTCAACTCCGAAACGGCCGGAGAGATATGGGAACGTACCGGAGAAATGCTCCGGCAACCGGAGTTTTCGACTCGCAACCTTTTGAAGAGAAAAAATGTGCAGGTGGTCTGCACCACCGATGATGCCGTCGATTCCCTGGAACACCACCGGGATTACATGAAACAGTGGCGGGGCGGCGATGCAGATGGCTCGACGGGCGGGG
>SLOL01000102.1 GCA_007132495.1 Balneolales bacterium | reverse complement strand
CAGCAAGGCGCCCTTGTCTTTGCTGATGGGGCAACAGCTGCTACTTCAACCGACTACCGTGAATTCATTGCCAGTGTCGACAAAGCCATCGACAGCATGTCCGAGCGTGTCAACGATATCGGTATTACCCAGTCTTCGCTGAGTGTCCGGGAAGTGACTTTGTCGCAATCGATCAGCGCCAACCAATCCGCGGTGAGCCGGATTATGGACACCGATTTTGCCAAAGAGCAGAGCGAGTCGGTGAGACTCCAGATCCTGCAGCAAACGGCAACTTCTGCATTGGCGCAGGCTAATATGGGGCCGCAGTCGGTCCTTGGATTTCTGGGATAAGATAGAATCCCGGAGTTACCAAATGGAACTTGAACGTGATGTTTGGAAAGGTCTTTCAGACCCTGAAACCCAATCAACTTATGGGGAGAATGATGAAAGCAGTAACACCAGGCACACATTCAATTCCACAAAAATCTGACCCGTTTTACCGGACTTAACAAAGTTGATTTCACACTGCAAACGGGTTGCTTTTGAGCCCGCTGATTCCGATCAGCGGGCTTTTTTTATCGCCTGATCCATTTCAGAATCTCTGGCAACATAGGTAAGCCAGGTAAAAATGGACAGATTCATCACCTTGTTCAGCGCACTGAAGACCAGCAGCATCCCGGCTATCGACGCCAGGGTCACATCCCCCGCACGGGCAAATTCGATCCCGGCCCACATGAATACCAGATCCTTGCTGGGAAGAAACGGGATGCGGTTTACTACAATATACAACGCCAAAAAAGTAAACCAGAAGGCCCACGAAGTTCCGGGAATCGCCACCGCCCACATCATCAGAATCAGCAGATGATGCAACAAAAACCGGCCAAGATAAATGGAAGCGACAATAACCGTTTTTCGGGGTGGAAGCGCAAACAGATACCGGCGAAAATAGTACAATACCGTGGCAACCACTATGAACACCAGAACACCCGCGGCGATGTAAATGGGACCGGTGTCATCCAGGATTTGTGAGAGATCTATCCGGCCGGTATAGAGCAACATGACCAGCAAAACCACCGCTACAAGATTCGAAGTAATCGAAGAGAGGATGGCGTTGTCCCGGATGTTTTTAAAAACTTCTTTATCGCTCTTCTGTACCCGCTTGCGTCCCCACAGAAACAGGAAAAACTCTCCGGAGTATCCTATCAGCTCATGGTTATAAACTTTTTTGGTGAGAAATGCGCTAAGACCATCCACAGCCCGCAACGGCCAGACCTGACGGTAGATAAACAGTTCGGCAACCGGCAGGCTGAGATAAATCAGCAAAAAAAGAAGATAAAAGAGCGGGTTTCGGGGAAGGGAGCGCAGAACCTCCTGCCAGCCGATATCCATAAGCTGATATACGATGAGCACAAGTATCCCGAATACGATCAGGCGCTGCAGCCACCGGCTCGCCTTCTTCGTCCGCGGATCCTGACGGAAACGCGTCCATCGCTCTTTTAATGCGGGTTGCTTCTTCATGGTAATTCGAAATGGGCCGTCAATGGTAATGATACCCGGTTATTTGACCGATAAGGTTATTGTACGGATTATCCGGCCAAATGATCACCCAATCAGGCATGACGCACATCAGCCAGTTTTTCATCCATCAGATCACGGTCACGCAAACCAAGCAAGTACAGAATACCGTCGAGTCCTGCATGGGAGAGTGCCTGACGGCTCTTCTGCCGGACCAGCGGCTTGGCCCGAAACGCAATACCGAGACCCGCCACGTTGATCATCGGCAAGTCATTGGCCCCGTCTCCTACCGCAATGACCTGATCCAGATAAATATTCTCTTTACGGGCGATTTCACGTAAAAACTCCACTTTCTTGCGTCCGTCAACGATTTCCCCTTTTACATCGCCGGTCACTTTACCGTCACGAATGTCCAGTTCATTCGCATATACATAGTCAATGCCCAGTTTTTGCTGCAACGCGTGTCCGAAGTAGGTGAATCCACCGGACAGAATGGCGGTCTTGTATCCCAGTCTTCGCAAAATACCGATAAGCCGCTCCGCCCCCTCGGTCAGTGGAATTCCGGCGGCAATCTTGTCCAGTTTTGAAGTATCGAGTCCCTTCAGCAGGGCCACCCGTTTGCGGAAACTTTCGCTGAAATCAATCTCACCACGCATCGCCTGTTCGGTGATCTCTGCGACCTGATCCCCTACCCCGGCCGCTTTGGCAAGTTCATCGATCACTTCGGCCTTGATCAACGTGGAATCCATGTCGAACACCACCAGTCTGCGGGTCCGGCGATAGATGCTGTCCACCTGAAAAGCGACATCGACGTCGTTATTATTACCAAACTCAAAAAGAAGCTGCCGGAAAGCGGCGTCATTTGCCGGAGTACCGCGAATGGAGAACTCTACACAGGCATTGCGGGTATGATGGCGTTGTTTGAGTGAAACGCGTCCGGTCAGACGCTGAATTTTATCAATATTCAGTCCCTGCTCATAGATAATCCGGCTGAGATCGGCCAGCTGCTGACCGCTCAGCTTTCGTCCGAGCAGCGTGATGATATACCGCATCTTACCCTGATTGGCCACCCACGCTTCGTAATTATCCTCCGGTATGGAGTCGTAGCGAACCTGCAGATCCAGCTGATGTGCGCGAAACAGGAAATCCCTCAGGACATCGGAGGTATCCTTGCTGCCCGGCACTTCTATGAGAATTCCGAGCGAAAGGGCGTCATGGATGACGGCCTGACCGATATCCAGAATGTTGACCTGATGATTGGCTAGCACTTCAGTAAGCGGTGCGGTTACTCCCGGCTTGTCTTCTCCCGATATTTTGAGAAGAAGAATTTCTCCGGGATGATCTGATGCTGATTGATTCATTGGAAAAAAAAATGAAAATGTATCTTTTTAGCTTTTTGTGCACTTGCAATGAGTGCAAGGGGAAAGGTAAGCAACATTATACTTGCAGGGGAGAGCTTTTTCTGCGAGATTTCCAATATCAAAGAGATATATTGGTAAAATAAAAGAGGAATGCGATGAACCGTTTCTTGGCGGCGGCTATTCAAATGAACAGCCAGCCCGACGTAAATCACAATATGAAACAGGTGGGCGAGCAGATTAAAAAAGCCGCTTATGAGGGTGCCGCATTTGCAGCGCTACCGGAAAACTTCGCTTTTTTGGGTGATGAAGAGGAAAAGCATCGTCAGGCCGAGAATATTGCCGAACATGTCATGGAACAGCTCCCAAAGTGGGCTAAAGAGTACGGCCTCACTATTCTCGCCGGTGGATTTCCGGTCAGGTCGGATAGCAGCAAGGTTTACAACCGTGCGATGTTGTTCGATGCAGCAGGCGACATTCTGGGGCAGTACGACAAAATCCATCTGTTCGATATTTCGCTTTCCAAAGAGGAGAGTTACCAGGAGTCGGAACTGGTAGAGGCGGGGCAGCACCAGGCCATCGTCTGTGACACCGACCTGGGATTAAACCCCCATCCCGCAAAACGATATACCGGTGACAAATCTACTGTCAAACGAGATATCGGTGATGACAAGCCCGGAACCCGTATCGGATTATCCATCTGCTATGATATCCGATTTCCCGAGCTTTACCGGAAGCTCTCCGAACAGGGGGCGGATGTACTTTGTGTTCCATCGGCATTTACACGTCCAACCGGTGAGGCACACTGGGAGGTACTTCTGCGGGCAAGAGCCATTGAAAACAGTGCCTATGTCATTGCACCGGCACAAACCGGCCTGCATGGCAAAAAGCGGACAACCCATGGCCACTCCATGATCATTGATCCCTGGGGCAGGGTTCTCGCCGATGCCGGCACCGGACCGGGGACCATCTTTGCCGAAATAGATACGGCGTATCTTCAGGATGTCCGGCAAAAGCTCCCATCGCTGAAGCACCGGGTCATGTAACGAAATACCATTACTCCGTGTTTGATCCATGGCTGCCGGGGCTGGATGCCGGGCGAAGTTAAACCATCCGGTCGCGGGCCTATCTTGCCGGGTGGCTGATTCATCTTGCCGAATGTCACCAGGAAGTGTTAAAGCCGGTCTGTCAATCTCCCACCCGTACGGGTTTCCTTACCATATGATGAACGGCGTAGCCCTTGGCCTGATCACCGCTGATACGCGGATACATCACTTTATCCCCTTCTTCCCAGTGCAAACAGGCTTGAAAGCGACCCGGGTTGGGATGGTAATTAAAGGCTTCCCTGACCGTCACCTCAGACGTAAGATAGCCCCATATACTCAGCTGCTTCATCATGGTGTAATAGTGCAATTCCGGATCATCAGAGGCCTCTGTTTCCAGCTCCAGCAGGACAGCGTGTCTCTGTTCCGGGGCCAGTCTTACAAACGAATTGCCGTGTCTGTTCCGGCTGATCCCGTTGATTTTGAAAATTCCTCCTCTAAATTCGGCCGCCTCTTCGTCGGTGTAGAAATCCGTGACGATGGTATTCATAAACCGGCCGACATCAGCCGCTTTGGCACCGGGCGAAGCGGAAGTTTCAGGCAAGATCGTCTCTCCTACTTCATTCAGAAAGGCCATGTCATCTTCATCCAACAGTGTGTCCGGACGGGACCGGGAGCAACCGCTCAAAAAGGCGTGTCCGCCGGCTATGGTGCCGCCGAACATGATGGTGATCAGTGATAGCGCTTCTTTTCTGTTCATGATGTCTCTGTCAGATATTCCCTTTTTTCAACTCCTCTACCGCGTAATGCACCGCCCTCGCCGTTATAGCCATATAGGTCAGCGACGGATTCTGGCAGGCCGAGGAGGTCATACAGGCCCCATCGGAGACAAATACATTGGGTACGGCGTGCATCTGGTTCATTCCGTTGAGGATGGATTCTTCCGGGTCTTTTCCCATACGTGCACCACCCATCTCATGAATATCGAGTCCGGGGGCCTGTTCGGTATCATTGACCCTGATGTTTTTGAATCCGGCTGTTTCAAACATTTCGGCACTTGCCGTCAGCATATCCTCAACCATCTTTTCATCATTTTCCGAATAGGTGATATCGATTTCAAGCTGGGGTATGCCCCATTCATCCGTTTTATCCCTGCTGAGCGACACTTTGTTATCGCGATGGGGCAATACTTCTCCCATACCGCCCAGCCAGGCGTTCCAGCCACCCGGCTCGACCAGTTTCTCCTTAAAATCGGCTCCCAGCGGCTGTTCCGCTGCCTCCAGGTTGCCGGTCGCCCGGTTTGCCCCAAAAGAGAGGGAATAGCCTCGCAGAAAATCACGTTGCCGGTCGCTGCCGAAGTTCCGGAATCGCGGGATATAGCATCCGGTCGGGCGATATCCGCTGTAGTGCCGGTCCCGGTAGCCGTCCATCTGCGCCGAGACTCCGCCGCGATAGTTGTGAAACAGCATATACCGGCCCAGCACCCCGCTGTCATTTCCGAGTCCTTCAGGAAAGCGGCCGGATGTGGAATTCATCAGGATCAGAAGAGAGTTCAGGCTTCCGGCATTCACAAATATGATATCACTGTAAAACTCCATGATATCTTTGGTATATGCATCAATTACGCGAACGCCGGCAGCTTTGCCTTTTTCCTCATCATAAATGATAGAGTGAACAACCGAATGGGGACGCAGCGTCATATTACCGGTGTCCGCCGCCGCGGGAAGGGTCGTTGAATTGGCACTGAAATAGCCACCGAACGGACATCCCCGCTCGCACAAGCTGCGGTAGAGACATCTTCTGCCGTTATGCGGTCTGGACAGGTTGGCCGTTCTTGAAATAACGACATCCCGGTTCGCCATTTTCGCTTCCACCTGCTCCTTGAAATGCTTCTCCACGCAGTTCATCTCCATGGGAGGCAGGAATTCGCCGTCGGGAATCTGAGGGAGTCCGTCCCGATTGCCGCTTATTCCGGCAAATTTTTCGACGTGGGAGTACCAGGGGGCCAGATCCCCGTAGCGAATCGGCCAGTCGATGCCGTGTCCGTCGTTGAGATTGGCCTCAAAGTCGAACTCACTCCAGCGCTGCACCATTCGTGCCCAGAGCAACGAGCGGCCTCCCACCTGATATCCGCGAATCCAGTCGAACGGATTCTTTTGTACATACGGATGTTCATGGTCCTTGACAAAAAAATGTTCGGTGGCCTCCCGGAAGGCATAGCACCGGCTGACGATCGGGTTCTCCCCGATCACATCAGGAGGCAGATTATTCCGGTAAGGGAACTCCCAGATGTGCTTTGTCGCGGTCGGATAATCCTCAATGTGCTTCACATCCCTACCGCGCTCCAGCACCAGTGTTTTCAGTCCCTTTTCACATAACTCTTTGGCGGCCCAGCCGCCCGACATCCCGGAACCGATGACGATAGCATCATAGCTGTTCGAAGATTCCGCCCGGGTATTAAGATTCGATTTGTTTACCGGCATTTCAAGTTGATATCACATCATGACAATCAGGGATGGCTGTTTTATTATAAACGGCGACACCCCTTCACAGTTGCTTAAATAAATGTCATGCTGAATATAGGGGTATCCTGTTGAAAAATCACCTTTTGCACATATATAATTATGCACTATTTCTCAGATGGATCCATCAGGATACACCATTGCTCCCTGACAAACCGGAAGAAACCGTGTCGAATGGTTTTGCGGGTTTGAAACGCACCTCAATCGTTAAACCGCTATTGATGGAATCCATCCTGATGGTACCGCCAATCTGTCTGACCAGTCCATGGATAATGGTATAACCGAACGACTCCGGATTTTCCAGTATTTCGGGTTGTACCATGCCCTTGCCATCATCCCGGACCACTAACCGGGCGTAGCCGTCATCCTTTTTATGAAACAACACTTCGATTTTGCCATGGCTTCTGCCTTCGAATGCATGAAGATAGGCGTTGGTGATCAATTCGTTCACCAGCAATGCGCATGGAATCGACTGATTCAGTTCCAGCAATATATCATCGCTGGATATTTTAACCTCAATATTTTGATGCTGTTTGCGGTATACCTTGTCGAGGTTATCAATCAAGCGTTGAAGCAGATATTTAAAATCAATTTCTGCAAAATTATTGGTCTCATAGACCAGTTCGTGAACCAGGGCCATAGAGTGAACCCGTGTCCGGGTATCTCTCAATACCTTATCCGGAGTATCCATACCATTTATTTCCGGCTGCAGGGTAAGCAGACTGGAAATCACCGCCATATTATTTTTTACCCGATGGTGGATCTCCGAAAGCAGCACATTCTTTTCCTGAAGATTACTCCGGACGAGTTCTTCGCTCTTTTTCCGCTCGGTGATATCCATGACACTGGTTATAACCCTTGAATAGGTCGTTTCGAAACCGGGAACCGCCGACCAGTGCAGGTAGACATCCAGCAGTTTGCCATCCAGGGTCACGTGCTTTTTTTCAAGCGTTAATTCATTACCGTCTTCCGCAATCAGAACCAGCACCTTTGCAAAATCCTCATAAGATTCTTCGTTAAACACTTTCCAAAGACCATCCAGAAACTCCTCTTTGGAAGAGGCGTTATACTGTCTGATGGTTACCTTGTTTACATTCAATACTTTGACTTTTGAAGCAAATTCACGCACCAGTTCCGGCCGGTTGTGAAAAAAGGAACAGAAATCCCGGATGGGTTCTTTTTTGAGTTCATCGATGCACCATTTCACTTCCGAAAAGTCCTGTTCCCACAGTGATATCGGAGAATCCTCAAACAGCTGGCGGTACTTTGTTTCGCTTTCGCGCAGTGCTTCTTCCATTTGTTTTCTTCGGGTAGTATCCCTCACCACGCCGATTAAGATTCTGTTGCCGTCTGAATCACGGGCCGAATTGATATTCATGTCAAACCAGTAGCGGCCCTCCGGCAAATCGACATAATACTCCAGATTCCGGAACTCGCCGGTATCTCTCGCACTCTTCAGGGTACGGAGGATTTCCGTTCTTGCAGGATCAGGAAATGATATATCTTCCAGCTTCTTCCCCAAAAACTCATCGCGTGAGCGCTTCATTGTTCGACTTACCGGCTGGCTGAACTCCAGGAAGCGCAAATCTTTGTCGAGCACAAAAATCAACTCGTCGATTCCTTTGATAAGCGAACGCATTTTCCGCTCACTTACTTTCAGCTCCTCTTCGGCCTTTTTGCGTTCAGTGATATCCTCAATGATTCCGATCCCTCCTGCCACTACATCCGACCCCAACTTCAGTGGTGCAAAGAGCGCTCTTACAGGTGTAGTTTTATCTGCCGTTGTTGATTCGTAATATCCTTCATAAGAATTCAATTCACCCTCCAGTGCTCTCCTGGTCGCCGCCACTACTCCTTTATCGGGCAGTTTTAAAAGATTCAACCCTGTAATCGCCTTCTGAGAGGAACCGATAATACTGACGAGGTAGTCATTGCACTCAGTAATAATGCCTTCGGCATTGAAATGCATAAAACCGAGGGGAGCGTTCTCAAATATCTTTCGGAATTTCTCTTCGCTTTGTCTCAGCGCCTGCTTTTCCTTTCTTCGCTCAGTAATATCCTCAGCAGAGCAGACAACAAACTCCACCTCTTCCTTGTGATTCAGTTTGGGCTTCCTGGTGATGCGCAAAAGGCGCCGCTCTCTCTGTCCGTTGGTGACCCACTCTTCGGTAGTCACCGGTTTCTTTTCTTCAAACACTTTTTTATTCCCCTCATAGCACAGATCCGCTTCATCTTTGCCAAGAATGTCATACAGACTTTGATACTCAATTTTTTCTTCAGTCAGACCCATAAAATCGGCATGGGCCCGGTTAACCTTGCCGTTGTGTTCCGGATCCCTGAGGTACCAGATCTGAGTGTTGATATTGTCAAGCAGCAGATTTTGTTCCTCTTCGGTACTTCTCATCTCGGTAATATCAACAAACACCGTAGAAAAGAACCCTTTTTCAGAAGAACCGACTTGTATACGGTACCATTTATCAAGAGGTTTCGAGTATTGCTCGAACTCCATTTCCCCGCCATGGCACGCGATATTCCCAAATTTGCCGATCCAGTCAAATTCATCGTCGGTGATACCGGGCAAGACTTCAGTAACACGCCGGTTTAAAATTTCAGACGAAGAGAGTCCGGTCAGCCGCTCAAAAGCCGGATTAACATCCAGGAACACATAGTCACACGGAACGCCCCGTTCATCCAGAACGATTTTATGCCAGCCATACCCCACCGGGGCGGACATAATGAGATTTTTATAGTGATCCTGCTTCATTTTCGGGGGGTTGAAGAGACTGGTATGGTAGTTACAATGGCTTATACAGTGACTTAGAAAAAATGTCCGGTATTGTTTGTGTCCAATAATACCTACAGGAATTTATCGGATCAGAGCGGAAAATCTTGAGCTTCATCTCCAAAAGATGTTCATGAAAAGGGTAACGATAATGCTATGGTCAAAACAAAAAAAATGATTTTTACATATTCATATAATGATATTGTCGCTTTGCCATATGTTGTGTATAATCAAAACAAAGCACCTATCACACACAAATATAGCATGTTACCCGGTCACGCTCGATCACATTTTCTGTTTTTCTTCCTGCTTTTTGTCTTTGCAATACATGCGGGATTGCCAAAAAGTGTTAATGCCCAGCTCACCGGTCCGGAAGTATCGGATATGGCCGGACTGGATACCGCTGTCGTTGAAATTATGATGGAATGGGAGTTGCCCGGAGCTTCTCTGGCCGTTACTCAAGACGGCAGGCTGGTTTATGCCCGTGGTTACGGGGCCGCCGATAAAGATAATGAAGTGATGGTTGAACCGGATATGAGATTCCGGATTGCCAGTATTTCCAAGACGGTCACGGCGGTGGCCATTATGCAGCTGGTTGAGCAGGGATTGATTTCCCTGGAAGACAGTGCCTTTGAAATCCTGGATTGGGAACCCTTCGATGCTATGGAGGTCAACGAGCAGATCTACGACAAAACCATTGCCCACCTGCTGGCTCATCGCGGCGGCTGGGGACGGGACGAGACCGGGGATCCGATGTTCGAACCGGTGGAGATCGCCCGGGAGCTGGGCATCGATCCGCCCGTCGATCAATACGACATCATCCGGTATATGATGGACAAGCCGCTCGATTTCGAACCCGGCAGCCAGTACAGCTATTCCAATGTAGGTACCTCAATTCTGGGCCGGGTCATCGAGCAGGTCACCGGCATGAGTTATGAAGAATACATCTTTGGTATGTTTGAAGGCACCGGGGTTCACACCATTGAAGTCGGCCGGTCCCTGGAGCCCCTCGATAACGAGGTACGGTACTATCACCACTCGGGTGCAACCGCATCATCCGTGTTTACGGGTGAGCAGGTCCGCCCGCCATACGGTGGTTTCTATCTGGAAGCTTTCGACGCCGCAGCCGGGCTGATCGCCTCGGCGCCCGATCTGGCCAAATACGCCTCCTCGCTGATGCCCGAATCGGGTCGTCCGCAACTGCTGCAACCCGAAACCGTGGACAAGATGGTAGACAATTACTTTGCTGATGAGGTGCCGGCCAGTCTCCAACCCGGAGATGAGACCGCCGCGAAAAAGGGGCCGGTGCCTCTTTCAAGCTCCAGTATGCAGCGCACTCCCCGCATTGCTGAAGAAGATGAAGTGGTAGACGCCTATTACGCACTCGGCTGGAATGTCCTGCACACCGCACAGGGTGAGGAATACTGGTTCCATGACGGATCTCTGGACGGCACCAGTACATTACTGGTTGTCGCGCCGAACGGCATAACCTGGGCGCTGCTGTACAATTCCCGGCCGCCATTTGACCAGACCGGTGAATTGACGCAGGATATATTCAACGGTATTCAGGGCACCCTTGCAGGAATCGAGACTTACCCGGAACACGACTTTTTTGCTCCTTTGCAGGTGTCCCCGGAGCCCGGAGCCACCTTTGATGGCACCGAAATTACTTTTTCCTGGCTGGAAAGTGCCGGGGCGGACGGCTATACGTTGCAGATTGCTGCCGATTCGGTTTTTTCCGATATTCTGAAAGAAGAGGCTGTGAGCGGTGACACCGAGCTCATCCTGTCACTGGATTCCGGAAACCATTACTACTGGCGGGTCCAGTCAGTGCACGATGGTGAGGTGGTAGAATGGTCACCCGGCTATTCGTTCTCAACCGGCGATGCGGATCCCACCTATGCGGAGGCAGAAAAACCACTGGAATTTGCACTGGAGCAGAATTATCCGAATCCGTTCAACCCCACGACCGTGATCCGGTACCGGCTGGGATCGGAAAGCGATGTCCGGCTTCATGTATATGATGTGCTTGGACGGCGGGTGGCCACACTGGTAGACGAACGGCTTCCGGCCGGAGAGCATCAGGCCATATTCGACGGCAGCGGTCTGGCTTCGGGGGTGTATGTTTACAGGTTGGAGGCTGGATCCAACCTGCAAAGCCGGTCAATGGTATTGTTGGAATGATGCGGGAGATGGTATTTCAAAATTGATACCTGCTGGCTGGTCAGATTCTTAAATCTCGCGATTCTTGATATCTTTTATTCTGCTATTTTTCAAGTTATTAGATTCCCCAACAGTGTTGAGCATAATCTAT
>SLOL01000025.1 GCA_007132495.1 Balneolales bacterium | reverse complement strand
CCTCACCCGTCAGGGCGTATGAGTGTTCGGACTCTGTCAACGCTATCTGATACAACATAGAGTGGGGGCGCAGGACCACCGTACTGCCGTCGGCAAGCTCAATGGTGGATCGCGTGTCCCCGGAATCAGCCAGAAGCTGCAACTCCGGATCCGTTGTGCGCTGCAGCAGAAACAGTGTAACCATGGCCAGGATCACCAGGGCAGCCGCCACCCAGCGCCGGCGCCTTGCAGGGATCAGAGAAACAAGGCGCATCCGCCGGGATTTTCCGGAATCTTGCCGGGGTTTTCCGGAACCTTCAAGAACGCTTTCGATCTGCTTCCACCCTTGCTCCTGTCCGCGCACCTCAATTTCCGACTCCGCACGTTCGGCCTCCAGCCTGGTTTTTTCCAGGATATCGAGCAATGGGTCAGCGTGTTCCAACCCGGATTTTCTGCCGGAGAGCATTTCCCCGTATTCCTTCGCCAGAACGGCATCCCGGTCTTCGGGAGGTATGTGATTGTTATTATTCATTTAAACCGTTCTATTTCAGTCTTCAAACTCCACTTCAACGGCGATGAAGTATCCGGTGGATGCATCCAGATACCCTTTGCCTTCTGCTTCCACCTCTTCCCCCTCTTCCAGGGCAGCGGCGATCTCCTCCAGGCTCAAATAATCACCGTCATCGACAATTTCCGTCTGTTCCGTGATTTTAATGACCCTGCCTTCGTCGATGGTAAAGGTATCCTCCGCCAGATCCACAGCGACGACATCCCCTTCAAACTCATCCAACACTAATTCAAACTCCACTTCTCTGACCACGCGTCTTCCTGTTTCGGCGTCAATGTAGAACTCTCCTTCCGCTTCCACCGGCATGCCGTCGTCTACGGCATTGGCCACATCTTCAAAAGACGACAGGTCATCATCATCAAACTCCACTTCGCTTCGATCCGCAAGAAAGAACTCATCGCCGTTGCGCAACGTGAAGGCATTCCGGGAAAGGGATACCGAGGCTACCAGATCCTCAAACTCATTGGATTCCAGTTCAAATTCCACTTCGGTCGCTATCCACAGATTGACCTCTTCTTCCGGTTGATAATAATCTCCCTCGGCTATGACGCGCACACCCCGGTCCACGGCGGATGCCACTTCCTGCAGGGTCCGGAAATCGCCGTCGTCCAACTCCGTCTCATCGGTTATCTGTATACGCTGACCGTTGGCAATCGTGAAAATTTGGTCAGGGAGGTCGACCCCCACCACGCGTCCTTCAAATTCGTCCTCGTCGAAAACCTCGCCGTTATCCATTCGCAGCCGGAATGTATCGAACTGTTCACGGAATTTCAGCAGCGCCGTTCCGTCACCATTCAGTTCCAGCGTACCATTGACAATTTTGCTTTCCGAAGCACCATTGTGAGCTTGCCGAACGGTCGACTCATAGCTGAGCGCTCCGTTAACACCACTCCGGAAATTGCGGTTGTTCTGCACGACCTCTTTCTGTATCCGGATGTCGAGATAGTTGATATCCAGTTGATATTCGCGCTCTATTGCAGTTCCCCCGGGTGGATGCAGACGGAATGTGCCTTCACCGGAGTGGAAACCGTCCAATGTCAGCACGTCCGATGCCGATGACAACCCGTCGATGAACAACTGGTCGGAACGGGTATAGAATGATGACCTTCCGTCGGTCTGTATGTTTCCACTGCGTGAGGCATCGAAAAATACGGTCTCGATTTGCTGCCGTTGCTGGTCCGGGTGGGCAAGGGTGTCTCCGTTCCGGTCCAAAAACCGGTAGATGAGGGTGTGCGAAGCGCTGCTCTGAAGAAGCTCCTGATCTTTCATGGTCGAAAACGCAACCCGATGCTCACCGCTTGCAGAATCAAACTCATACGTGTAATCCCCCAGGTTGCGAAAGCTTCCGGCAGACAACAAAGAAGGTCCTTGTGTAAATCCCGATTCCGTTGGTATGGCAAATGCTTCCGGAAAAACAGAGAGCATACCACTCCGGTTTTCCGATATCGATTCTCCGACAATCTGTCCGGTCAGCAACGTCTCATCATCAGTCAGCGGGGTCTGGTCCCGGTCGAAGCGGTCAATTTCGCAGCTCCAGAATAAAACTCCTGAAAGAAGCAGAAAAAGCCCCGGGTATTTGGCAGGTGAGGTCATTGTGTGTTTCGAGTTATTATTATTGGATCAAAACGAAGATCCTGTCACCAGTAATACA
Organism: Balneolales bacterium; assembly: GCA_007132495.1. Lineage (GTDB taxonomy): Bacteria > Bacteroidota > Rhodothermia > Balneolales > Natronogracilivirgulaceae > SLOL01. Next base: position 30,338 of record SLOL01000025.1, on the reverse strand, counting down.
GTCAGACTGGGTTGTTACCCCTAACGAAACCGGGAAAAGTCATTCATTCCCAGGCAGTTCATCTCCATAAATTTTCACCAACTCCGAGCGCAGGTTCCGAAAGGCGAGCGCCATGTGATTTTCCACGGTTTTATGACTGACGCCAAGTGCTTCGGCCGTTTCTTTATAAGTGAATTGTTTCATGAAACAAAGTTCGAAAACCGTGGCTCTTTTTTCCGGCATGGCGGCAATGATCTTCCGGACCCTGCCCAGCAAATCGCTATAGTGCAACGCTTTCTCGGAATCCGGTTCCGTGCTGTCGCCGGATGGTGTATCCGATGTGATCTCGCCGGTGAATTTGGACTGGTACGATATGTAATTGAGCATCCGGCTGTACGCTATCCGGAAAAGGAAGGCGCGGAGAGATTTCTTCTCGTCGATATCCGATCGCTGTTCCCAGATCATCACAAAAGCATTCTGCACCAGGTCAGCAGCCTCATCATAGCTCATTCCGCGGCTCACCAGGAACCGGTACAAGCCGGGATAATGCTTGTCATAAAACCTGCGAAACGCCTGCCGGTTGCCATTGCGGATTTCCACTGAAAGGTCCTTCCCATCCAGGGAGTCATCCTTTCCGGCAAAGGCCAGAATCAGCAATATAACTTCCGTGAATAACATGATCAGTGACCGGGCGGTTTTGTCGCTTTCATTTTTTGGGACTTGTGATTATGAGCAGGACAACTCTGGAGTGCAATGTACCCTGAATGATATCCATATAGCAAAAAAAGATCGGGAAATTCGTTATCGCCGGAGACCGCGCACTCATGAAGCCGCACAAGATGGTCTTCATATCCATTTTTCGGAAAGTCTGTTATATTGCTGAACCGGAGAAGTATCCATCACTGACCGGCTCCAGTACTTTTTACGCCATAATGTGGACATCATTACTTGATTGCATAATAATTCCAGCATTCCAAATAATCTGCCGGTATTTTTTTACTTGTTCGTATATACCCCGGGTAATCCCATAAATCTTTTCCTGCAAAACTATGAGTAGTTACTTTGACAGATCTTTTCAACTCAGGTTCTTTGAGATGAATGACTTTGGCGAAGCTTCTCCCACCACGATATTGACGCTTCTGGAGGAGGCCGCCGCGGATCACTGTCATTCCATCGGCCACAGTTTGTACGATCTGAAACGACAGAACATCGGATGGATACTGCTCTCCGGTTACATGCAGATGGAGCGTTATCCCATCTACAAGGAGAACATCACCATTCGCACCTGGCTCTCCACGTACACATCCATCCGGGGGTACCGCGAAAATATTATCTACGACGAAGACCGCAATATCATCGGACGCGCCCGCGGTCTCTGGCTTTTCTTCGATATCGAAAAACGGCGGCCGGCCAATATTTTTGAGGACATCATGCAGAAGTGGTCGTTCCGCGATGAGATGTGCATCGACCATAACATCACCCGGAAAATCAAACCGGTGCTCTCATCCGATATGTCACGCCGCTTCACCATCAACAAGTATGACGTGGATGCCTACGGCCACGTGAACAACATCCGCTATCTGGCCTGGCTGATGGAGTCGATGCCGGAGGATGTGAAGAACAGCTGCTATCTGTACTCCATCGACGGTCGTTTTGTAAACGAAGCACAGTACGGCGATACACTGGTCTCATTTACCCGGCAGAATTCCACTGATGAACAGTCCTATACCCACTCCGTCAAAACCGAGTCAAACGACAGGATCTGCGCCTCCGCCGAGACCGTCTGGAGGAAGCGGACGCCCTGACAAACCACAAGTTTCTCTCTATGATCCAATCCTACCACAACGACATCGAAAAATTCGTCATCGTCGGCGACCGCGTACTCCTGAAACCACGCGAAATGGACAGCCAGACCGAATCAGGCCTCTATCTGCCGCCGGGAGTCGGAAAGAAGGAGAATATCCAGAGCGGTTATGTCGTCAAGGTCGGGCCCGGGTATCCTACCCTGTCGGGCCTGGATAGTGATGAGCCGTGGAAGCAGCATCATGAAAAAGTACAGTACATACCCCTGCAGGCCGACGAGGGAGACCTGGCCATCTACTTGCAGGATCATGCCCATGAAATTGAATTCGGAAAAGAGCGTTATGTGATCGTTCCTCACTCGGCCATCCTGATGCTTATCCGGGAAGATTACTGATCGGAATCCCTTAATAATAACCGTGCGAATGGGATGCGGCATTGACGGAACAGGCGGTATCGTTTCATCCGGAATAACCGGATTCAGTGTTCAGAGGCCTGACGCAATCAATTCAGGGACCAATGTAGCCCGGATACGAATATCCTGTTCATCTTCGATGCCGACACCGTAGATCCGGGGTTGTTCGATTTGGAAATCGCTGAGTTTCAGGGGCCAGTCGACCTCAAGAATCAGGCCGTCGGGCTGGTTGCGAAGTGTACCTGTGATGATCAGGTCACGGGTCACACCATGCAGAGTAAACGCCCCTTCTACATTGACGTTTTGCATAACCGGAGAATTTTGATCGATTACTGATGACAAGACTCCGGTGTACTCCGAAACTGGATAGCGATCCACATCCAGTGTTCTGTGCATATCCCGGTCACGCTGACGAATCCCCGTTTTAAGTGAGGAAAGTTCCAGGGAGAACGATATGGTATTTTCGAGCAGATCTATTTTACCATTCAGGTCTCGGGATTCGCCCGTGAATGTACCGATGGTACCAAATACTCTGGAGGTGAATTCAACATGACCCCTTTTTGTGACAAAAACCATATCGGCGGTGTTATAGGTGGGTACATTCTCCGCAAGCACGATTTCTGGATTGTCACTCTCTCTGTTTTCGCTGCAGGATATAAAGAGGGAGAGAGTGATCAAGAGTCCGAGGTATTTAGACATAAGAATTACCTTAATTAGTTACAACTACAGACCTTCCGGAGTATACTGGGAGGAGAGAGTCGGTGATGTTGTTGTGAAAAAATCAGGTAAAGATGGGATATGCCCTTAAGGTGCCTAACTTTAAGACGTGTAAACCACCTAATAATAGGCGTCTGGACTTATCATGCTAAATATAATCACTTATTCGAACGGGAAACATTAAATGTTTCATATAACAGGATTATTTTTGGCCTAAACCCTTGTTGAGCCGACTGAGCAATCACCGGTATGTAACAGTTTAATATCCTGAAATACCCCGGGGGGGGGGAGCTTCCGGACTACAACTCCCTGTGCATCCGTCGCTATGTGGTTGAGCACGGATAAAAAACAGGATATTAGCTATGGCCTGAGGATATTCATGGAGTGCCTGTATAGATTCCCCGAATTTCGTAAATTATCGGGCTTTCAAACACCATAGATAATGGAAGGAACGATGACACAGACTTATGCCGATGTGGCGCTGTTGACCGAACGGAGGTATGCCGCTTCAACGGCCGCCGATGATGACTGGTACTTCAGCAATATCCTTCGCGATGACCGGCTGCTTCAGGACGCCCTTGCGGAGATCGGACTGTCGTCCGTTCGCGTCGACTGGGCCGAGCCGGATGTGGACTGGTCCCGTTTTCGCTGTGCCGTCTTTCGTACGACCTGGGATTATTATGAACGGATCTCCGAGTTTACTAACTGGCTGGACCGCATCGAACAGCAGACCCGGCTCTGCAACGATATTTCATTGATCCGATGGAATCTGGATAAGCACTATCTTTCCAACCTGGAAGCGAAGGGCATTCCGGTGGTGGATTCGCGGTTTATCGAAACCGGCAGTACCGTATCCCTGAATGAGCTGCTTAATGAAACCGGATGGGAGGAAGCCGTGCTCAAACCCTGCGTTTCCGGCGGCGCCTACCATACTTACCGGATCAACAACGGGAATGCCGGCCGGATCCAGTCCACCGTGCAGCCGCTGATCACCGAAAAATCGTTTCTGCTTCAGCCATTCATCCATGATGTCCGGCACACGGGCGAGGATACCCTGATGATCATCAACGGCCGTTATACGCATGCCGTCCGGAAAGTGGCGAAGGAAGGTGATTTCCGGGTCCAGGATGATCACGGAGGCACCGTCCATCCGCATCAGCCCACTAATGATCAGATAGATCTTGCAGAACGCGCGATGGCCGCATGTCCGTCTGCTCCGGCTTATGGCCGGGTCGACATGGTCCGGGATAATGACGGCCGGTGGTCGGTGATGGAGGTGGAGCTTATCGAACCGGAACTATGGCTGCGGCAGCATTCCGCAGCCGCCGGGTTGTTTGCCCGGGCAATTGCCGGGTATGTGGAATGAGCTACCCGGCTTACTAAAACCTGTTAATAAGTCTCATATGGATCCTCTTGCTCATACGTTGTTTGGTGCCACGCTTGCCGAGACGGGCCTGAAGAAAAAAACTGCACTGGCAACCGGAACCCTGATCATCGGGGCCAATATACCCGATGTGGATGCCGTCGCCATGTTGATCAGCTCGGACTACGCTCTGCAGGTCCGCCGCGGATGGACCCACGGCATTCTGGCACTGATGATCTGGCCGTTTCTGCTGACCGGACTGATGCTCGCCATCGACCGGTTCCGCCATTGGAGAAGGCACCGTAAGCAACGCCGAAAGGATCACCTGTGGCACCGGTCCGGTCCCCCGATGCGTCCCGGTGTGCTTCTGGCACTCGCTTTTCTGGGCGTCTGGAGTCACCCCCTGCTGGATTGGCTGAATACCTACGGCATCCGCCTTCTGATGCCCTTCAGCGATACCTGGTTTTACGGTGACACCCTCTTCATTATCGATCCGTGGGTGTGGCTGCTCACCGGTGCGGCCGTGGTCCTTGCACGATCGGAATCCTGGCCGGGCATCAGCGGATGGATCGTGCTCGGCACAGCCCTGACAGCGCTGGTCACAACGGCCGATATGGTGCCGCCGGCCGCAAAAATCGTCTGGGTCGCCGGAGTCGCTGCAATCATCCTCGCTCGCGTGTCGGGAACATATCGCAATGCGGTGCAGCCGGTGGCGATTACCTTACTGATCACGGTTGTGCTCTATGTAACCGTAATGTTTGCCGGCGCCCGAATGACCGCCTGGCATGCCCGCAGTCAGCTGGCCGAATCCGGGATCGAAGTCCGGGAGGTCATGGCCAATCCGCAACCGGCACGCCCCCTGCTCCGGACCGGGGTTGCCGCCTCGGAGAATCACTATTACCGGTTCCGGGTCAATTGGGCGCGTCCCGGCAGCTTTGAACTCCTCGGAGATCCGGTGCCCATCGAAGAGCCGGACCGGATCGTGGAGGCCGCCCTGCGCTCACCCGAGGTTCAGGGCCTGCGCCACTGGATGCGGTTTCCCGCCTACGAGGTCCGGGAACTGGATGACGGATGGCGGGTTTTTATCCGGGATCTGCGTTACACGGACCCCGGGCAGGATACCCCCTCCGGAATCGGAATGGCCGTTGTGGACCTGGACGAGGAACTGCAGGTGCAAGGCCCGTCCCCGCACTGAGTCTTACAAGCAAAAATCTTCAACTTCGCTTCATATTTTACGTACAAATTCACTGTCGCCATACTATTGTGCAACCGGGGCGTCGGCCTCTTGCGTAATAATCCGAAATGATAAATCGAGGGATGCTCCAGCTGTGCTCATAACTACGTAACATACAGAATGATGCGTTTCTTTTTCTCCCCCGCCATGATCGTCCTGATCGGTTTGAATGCCGGCATAACCCTTGCCGACAACGGCCACGGCAGGATCACCGGAAGAGTTATGGACGCCGAAACCCGGGAAGAGCTTATTCACGTAAATATTATTATCTCCGGAAGTCAAAGAGGAACCACGACGGACACCACCGGTCGCTTTGAAATCACCGGTCTTGAAGCAGGTATCTATAATCTGGAATTCCGGTATCTCGGTTACCGGACCTCCGTCATGACAGATGTGGTAGTCCGGAACCACCGTCCCACAACATTGAATATCTTGCTGCAGCCCGGACATATCGAGGGCGATGAGGTGACGATCCGGCCTACCTATTTCGGCAGAGAGGTCACTGAAACCGTCAGCCGGATCGGTTTCAACGCCGAAGAGATCCGCCGTTCGCCCGGTGCCGGACAGGAACTTTCACGGGTCATCATGGCCACGCCGGGGGTTGCATCCAACGGAGACACCAGTCAGGATCTGCTGGTTCGCGGCGGCAGTCCGTCAGAAAACGGTTTCTATATCGACCATATTCCCGTGCCCGGTGTCAACCATTTTGAACGCCAGAACGGACGAACGAGCGGTCCGATAGGCATCGTCAATACCGACCTGGTCGAGCAGCTTGATTTCCATGCCGGAGGTTTTCCCGCCGCATACGGCGACCACGCCTCCTCCGTGGCCGCCATCCGGTACCGCGAGGGGAGCCGTGACGACTATCACGGAAATGTGAATTTCAATATGGCCGGATTCGGCCTGACCCTGGAGAGTCCGCTCTTTGATGGAAAGGGCAGCGTGTTGCTTTCCGGTAGACGAAGTTACCTCGACTTGCTTGCCGGTGCCATCAATGCGGGAGGAGCCCCCAGATACGGCGACGTACAGGTGAAAGCGGTCTACGACATCAATCAGGACAACAAAATCACCCTTTTGAATATCTATGGCGACAGTCTGTTTGAAAACGACCTGGAGGAAGCGCGGGAAGAGGGATTCGACCGCTACACCCGTGCGCATACCTCGCAGAATACCACCGGACTTAACTGGCGCCGATTGTGGAGTGCCGATTTTTTCAGCAATACATCGATCTCACACTCTTATAAAAAGGATAATACCCAGCTTATTTTTGTCGAGGATCTGTCACGTGATATCGATTTCAATATCCTGCACAGCTTCAGTACGCTCCGTAATACGAATTACTACCGGTTGAATGACCGCCACCGTTTTGAGTTCGGTTTTGAGGCCGGGTACCGGTCCGGCGACTATGACTACTATATCGGTCCGACGACCAATGCAGCGGGGGTAATGCGTCCGGAGTCCGAAATCAATACCCGGGTGGACAAGGTGACGGCCGGCACGTTTGCCGAATGGAAGGTTCGCCCCATCCTCCGGTTATCTTTTAACCTTGGAGGCCGGGCCGATTACCACTCTCTCAATAACAAGCTCGTTTTTTCGCCGAGGGCAGGGGTATCCTTTGAGGTAACCCGGAAACTGACACTGAATGCTTCCTCCGGTGTTTTCAGACAAACGCTGCCCCTGTTTTACCGGAGCCAGGATCCGGAGTTTGAACAGCTCAGGGATCTCCGCACCACCCACTTTATCGCCGGATTCGACTACCGGCTGACGCCGGAAACCATGCTCACCATTGAAGCCTATGAAAAACAGTACTGGAACCTTCCCGCCCTGCCTCAGGATCACAACCTGGGCATGGAAGTGTATGTAATGGAAACCGAGATGTATTTTGACGAGCTTGTCGATGACGGCAAGTCGTATGCACGGGGAATCGACGCATTGGTCCAGAAAAAACTGGCCCGCAACTTCTACGGAATGGTCAGCGGATCGGTCTTCCGCTCCGAATTCAAAGACAGCGGAGGATCCTGGCGAAGTCGGAATTTCGACGTCGGCTACCTGTTTAACATTCTGGGTGGATACCGGCCGAATGACCGCTGGGAATTCAGTGCCCGATGGAGCTACGTCGGTCAGCGTCCCATGACCCCCATCGATGTGGAAGCTTCGCGCAACAGCGGCACCACCCGCCGGGATTTCAGCCGGTTCAACGAGGATCGTATGCCGGCCTATCACTCGCTTTTCATCCGGTTTGACCGCAGATGGTTTTACAACAGCCTGGCCGTAACCACTTTTATGGAAATATGGAATACCTACAACAGAGCCAATGTGGAGGCATATTACTGGAGCGCCGCCTATGAGGAGATCCGGTCCGTCAATCAGTTCAGCACCCTTCCGGTCGGAGGCGTGTTACTGGAATTCTAAACGAGCAGCTTTTTTCATCAGATCCGGTTTTGTGAAACTTTGAATTATTTCGAGTATACTTGCATAATTAACCGGATATGAAGCAACCGGATAACACCGCTTCCGAACCAACATTTTTCAACTTACATGGCCCGAATCATTATCCTTGCCGGTATACTGCTCGTCATTATCGGAGCGATCCTGCACTTCGCACCCGGACTGCTAAGCTGGTTCGGCCGACTGCCCGGCGACATCCGCTATGAATCCGGCAACACTCGTGTTTTTATCCCGCTGGCTTCAATGATTCTGATCAGTATTATCCTGACTATTCTTATTAATGTTCTCAGACGCCTGCTCTGATACAGGAAACGGAAAATGCGGTTAGATAAACAGGGTTACCGGTGCCGGATAAGGCCGGGCAAGCAGCACAACACCCGCTGCGTCACGATATCCGAATAGAGCTGCATCCCGTCCGTCCGGGCAATATGGATGACATCAGTGAATTTGTCGCTGCCGGGCAGCAGGGAGGTCAACAGATTCTCCCTCTCCAGAACGATCTGCGGCCGGTAGGTCACCTCGTCCCGACCGTCGAACAATGCCGCATAGAAGATGCCCGACTCGACAATATCCTGGAAAAAGTGGCTGCCGTACGAAAGCTCGGGCATAAACCCGGACGCTTCCGAGGCCACTTCGCAGATCACCGACATGTGACTCAGCTCTGAAAAGTGAACCGGCACGCCCAGCGACGGTGTGGTGGTTCCCCAACGGCCCGGTCCCACCAGCATGGTATGGCGCTCTTTCAGGGCGGCGTTGACCCTCCCGATCTGCCGGGCCACCCCGTATTTATCCTGCTCGCTCCGTTGCATATAGGCCCGGGGATGTACAAATACCACATAATCGACGGGCAGCTGAACATTTCCGCCCATAAAGTGACCTTTGGAGGCAAAGAAGCACACTTTTTCTTCCGGAAGTTCGGGTATGGACACCGACTCTCCCAGTCCGTGCGTCTGCAGTGGACGGCACTGCACCAGATTTACCTTGAATTGCTCTTCGTCGGTGAAGTTTGCCGTAAATTCGATATCCACCGGATACTCATACACCCCGGACAGCAGTGTCAGCATCTCCCTCATCAGGTGCGGGAATGGACTCTCTTCCAGCAGCATCTGGAAATCGAGAATATACGGAGCTTTCCGGCCCGTTATACCGCGGCTGCGATAGCGCCGCTCCGCCTCGTCATCCCTGGTGGCGAACAACTCCTTATGGACTTTAATATCCCGGTTGCTGATCCCATCCCAGTTCCGGGTGGTAAACATGTTATCGGACAGTGAAATGACATCCACCTGACGCTGGGCGTACTTCTGTCGCTCTTCGGCATACATCAGCGGCAACCGTCCGGGTCTGTCGAGCGTCACAAGCCTGGCATAGTCACTCACGGTCCGGTCCACCGCCCTGGTCCCGAGGCCGAACACCAGACGCAACATCCCGGCTTCCATGTCAATACCCTTTTCCCACACATACAGGTTGCTCGAATTGCCCACCCCGGCAATATGGGGGAAGAACAGATCATCATGCTGATCGCCGGAGACGCGTTGAACCAATATGGCCATCTGTTCGTCTTTATCCGCCAGCCCGCGGTTCTTCCGGTAATCAAGTGCATTCCGGTTCATGGTACTGGCATATACCGTCCGGACCGCCTTTTCAAAATCCGCATAGCGCTCTTCAAACGACCCCTGGTTGGCGCAGAACACACTGTCGTATTTTCCCGCAAAGGCATTGCCGAAGTTGTCCTCCAGCAGGGAGCTGGAGCGCACAATGATCGGCGATTGTCCGAAGTACTCCAGAATCTTCACAAACTCTTCCCGGATATTTGATGGAAACGCGCCCTGAAACAGCTTTTCTCTTAACTCCGGCGCATATTTGTAGTAACCCTCCCGGGTCTTCTGCCGGGTCCGGAGTTTCCACCAACCGTTCTGGACGATATAGGTATAGAAGACATCCGACCCCAGATAGAAGGAGTCGTGAGGCTCCATGTACGGACCGAAGCGCTCTCCGCCGTCCCGCTCGATGATCTTGCGGGCCAGCAGCATCCCCACGCTTTTTCCACCGATGAAGCCGGTGCCGACCTCCCGGGATGCAATCACAAGCAGATCAGACAGGGTGAAGTAGCGGTCACAGAGCTTGAACATTCTGGACTCATGTCCGATCATCATATTCATCAGTTTTCGTTTGGTCTCCTCCTGATGGCGGGCGTCCCGGCCGGGCGCCTCCCTGGCCTGCTGAAAGATCACGTCCCAGTTGTCGAGACGCTCTTCCGAACGGGGAATGCTGGAGAACAGTGTGGCCGCCTCGGCGCTGGATGTAATACTGACCGCCTCTTCACCTTTGATCAAATGGGGAAAAAACATGGTCGGTGAATAACGCTGCCACACCTTCAGGGGATGGATGTAGAAGTTCTCGTCCACTTCATAGACATCCAGCAGCAGCTGGGTGGTCTCCCGGATAGCGGCGATACTGCTGTTCGTGTGCACGTTCCGCCTGATGGCGAAATAGGCGATGGTATCCAGCTCATAGAGATAGGGGCAGGTCACCTTGAAGAAGTTGCCTGTCATCAGATCGGAGTACCAGTACTCCAGCAGATCGGTCAGACAATCGAAGACATAAAAGGTCTTGCGTCCCTCCTTTTCCATCAGATGGTGGATGTCACCGACGAAGCTCTCAAATCCTTTTTCGGGGTCAGGGTGATATACTTTGACATCCGGGCGCTCTTCCAGCAGCGGAGGATGGGAGCCGAAACGGACATACACCAGCCGGCGTTTATCCCGCAGGGTCCGGGCCACGTAGGCGTCCACCATCTTCCGGTAATCGGAGATCGAGTCTACCTGCCAGACCACATTATCCCCCAGCCGCAGATGGTCAATCGCCTTGTCAAAGCCGGTCAGACCGGTGCTGACCCGTTCATGTATATCCATGGCAGTCACCTCCGATGCCCTGCAGCAATGGGTTTTATCCGACTTTCCTGCATGATAACCGTGTTGTGAGTACGTTTACAGTATATCCAGAATGTTCCTTATATTTCAACCATCCGTTTCAGGCATATAGACAGGAGTCTAAGTTAAGGTATCATCCGTAGAAGGTACTATCCATAGAATAGATCATCCGTGGAAGGAATCTTCCGTAATCAGAAAATCCATGACCGGACATCCCCCTGGGCACACATGCGCATGATTAAATACGGTTATGGTATTACACCTGACATTATGAAACTTTTAAACAGATAAAACCGGAAGTGATCATTATAAAGTGAGAATTACTATGAGAAACGAAGATCTGCGATTTAAGAGCAAAGAGCGTAAAACCCGTGAACAATCGTCCGAATTTCTGCACCAGCTTGCCGAGAAGCTGCCCGATGGCAAGGTGACTTTGAAGCAGGGTCAGGAGGAAGTCAACCTGAACCTGCCCGCCAATGTGACGCTTGAAATCGAGGTGGAAGAAAAGAAGAAGCGCAAAAAGGGGATTCAGCACAAGCTTGAAGTGACGCTCAAATGGTACGAAGGAGATGATGAATCCGGGCCGGTTGAGCTGGGCTGACCATTGATGGACTCCTGCAGGACTCTGGTTAATTGAATATGAAAAAAAATTAATTTTTGTGTAACAAAACCGCATGTTTTGACTCCTTTTATTAAAGAGTCTTAACTTTTTGTTTTTTTAAATAAGATTAACCAGGATCTGTTAGCGTTTTTTTATGGGATACGCACCATCATACATCACCCTCTTTGAAGTCAAGGTCAGGCAGCAGGGTCTGCACAATACAGACAGTGCATCGTATGAAGCGGCCGGAACCACGGGCCAAAACAGAATCATCAGCCGGTATCCATCTTCAAATGCCATACATATCATCCCCGAGAGCCGTACACAAAACAAACTTGGCGGACTGAAGCTGTTATATCAGAAAAAACCGGAGGGATTTTCAATCCTGGCTAAACACGACCCCGATCAGCGCCGGAATACGCTGCAATCCAGACTTTCTCAAAGAAGCTTTGTTTTCAAGGTTTTTTTCAAAGACTCCCGTTATTTCAACAGCACAAACCTGCTCTCGCCGGACGATAACCATACCTTGTTCTACTTCAGCAACAAAGAAGACAATCCGCTGCCTGTATTGACCCGTGGCGGCACTGCATGTAATACCCATACCGGCTACTACGGTGACAAAGTTATCCGGGCGCCCCGCTCCATGCTTATTGAGCACCCGTATGATGTGACCGTTCCGTCCGTCTTCAGGCTGCTCAACAACAAGAATGAGACGATACTCGCCAAAACCCTGCTTCCGGAAGCGGAAAAGAACCAGCTCACGCTCCGGACCGATGACTTCCCCGCCGGTACATACACGTTGAAGCTTAGCAGAGCTGATAACAACAGGGAGATCCTCCCTCCCAGAACCTTTTATTTCATTGAAGACCCCGGGGAACAAAGTCTTAAGGGCATTATCGAGATCTTCTCACGCCGGGGCTCCGGCACCTACAACCTCTTTGCACCTAACGGGAAAGTGCGATCTCCGGTTTTTGAATTACGATTTAAAAACCGGCAATCCGAATGGAAACACCGGGACAAGAACACCCATAAGACCCGGGTCACCGCACCGTCCGGCCATTACTGAACAGCTTCGAAACTGCCGGAATATCGTACAACAATGTATTAATACAAGCGTTTTTTCGGTGGAATATTGTATATTCCAACCGATATTTACCCTGATTGGCAACGAACCACGAAATCCTGTTTCCCCATGAAGTTTCTCCCATTAGTAGTACTTTCCTCCCTTTTGATTCTCACATCCTGTCTGGATGTGGACGACAATGATCTGGATTATGATAATTCGGAAGACATTGCTTTTCTTGAAGACAATGCCCAAGAAGAAGATGTAACCGTGACCGAGAGTGGTCTTCAGTACCGTGTAATTGAAGAAGGTGACGGGGATATCCCCACCGACGAATCCAATGTTCGTGTGCACTATACCGGAACGTTCATTGACGGTGAGGTTTTCGACAGCACCCATGACAGGGAAGAACCTGCTGAATTCAATGTAAGAGGTGTGATTGACGGTTTTTCCGAGGGTCTGCAATTGATGCAGGAAGGCGCCATTTACGAACTGGTACTGCCCGCCGAGCTGGCATACGGCGATACCGGTTCCGGTCCCATCTATCCGGGAGCAACGGTTATATTTGAAGTGGAACTGCTGGAGATTCTTTAAGCAGCTCCTGCATCATACAGCCGTCCCGTCAACGCGGTACGTGGCGAAAATGCCCTGCGTTCCAACCTATTTCTAATTGCCGGGTTTTCCACTCTTAAAAACGACGTTGCGCATCTGCTCAGCCAGCCCCTTGCAGCTGTTCACCTTGTCGACATCATTGCAGAAGAAGACCTCTTCGTCTTCCAGAACGTCGGATCTGCTGCAATGCATGTTTTCAAAGTCGATCTTCGCAATTTGTTTGTTGTGCTTGCCGCAATATTCTGCCATCTCCTGGATGGTCAGGTCATGCGGAGAGCGGTCTGCACCCGGCCCTTCATATTTTTTGTAATAGTAGAACAGATAATGGTGAAGCGCCCGGCGGGCAAAGAAACAGGCCGAATAGAGGACCACATCCGTTGATGGCCGGTAAAGTTCCTGTTGTGAGCGGTCAAAATCCACTTCGGCCTGATCCAGAATCTGTTCCAGATCATAGTTCATGCCCAATCCTTCTCCGAGGTTTTTATCTGGTTGTGTCATAATAATGTCCGTATTGAAAAAACAATAATTTGCAGGGGCGGGTAATGATATTACCCCTTTTTATTAAAAACGCGGATTTTTGGAGAAAAGTCCACTTTTTTTATATGGCAAACCGTATTTAGAAATGGTCTAATATATTGTTTTCTCGAGAGTGACACGTCCATCTGACTGAAGATGGATCTCAGCAACGGCGATATCACATTCCGAACATGGTAACAGCATCTTTGGCCCAGGTGACTATCGGAGTGAAATAGACGCCCAGCAACAGCACCGGAATCAGCAGCAGCACAAGGATAGCTGTGGAACCGTAATCCAGGATCACCGGTTCAGATGATTCCTCCGGATCGACCAGAAACATGTTGCGAACCACACGAATATAGTAGAAGAGTGAAATGATGGTCGCCAGTCCGGCCACGGCCACCAGCCAGATCCAACCGGCACTTACGGTCGCACCGAAAATATAGACTTTGGCGATGAAGCCGGCTGTCGGAGGAAAACCGGCAAGCGCCACCAGGAAAATGGTCATGGCCACGCTCAGGAACGGCGAACGGTGTCCCAGCCCTTCATAGGCGCTAATCAGCTCGCTATCCAGTTTGTTGGTCACCAGCAGCACCACAAAGAAAGCGCCCATATTCATGAACAGATAGATCGCCAGATAGATCATCATCGCACTGATACCTTCATCGGTCAGCAGGGCCAGGCCCATAAGAATAAATCCCGCATGGGCGATGCTCGAATAAGCGAGCAGCCGCTTGATGTTTTCCTGCCACAGCGCCATCAGATTGGCCGCAAGCATGGTCAGTGCTGCAAAAATGGCCAGAATAATGTTCCACGGAACAATAGCGATGAATCCATCCAGACCGGGCACGGAGAGTGCTCCGGACTCCATAAACGATATCCGGAAGAAACGGATCATCATGGCAAATCCGGCCACCTTGGAGGCGGTGGCCAGGAAAGTGGTAATGGTCACCGGTGCCCCTTCATACACATCCGGCGCCCAGAAATGGAACGGTACTGCCGTAATCTTGTAACTGAATCCGACGATGATCATAATCACCGCCACATAGAGTGCCGACTGCTGCTCTACTCCAGCCTGAAGCGCATCTCTCACACCATAGATGTCGATCGCGCCGGTAATGCCGACCAGCATCGAGATGCCGTAAATCAGGAAACCCGATGAAACCGCTCCGTAAATGATGTATTTCATCGAAGCTTCGGCCGATTTGCGCAGCGACTTGGTGAAACCGGCCAGTACATAGGAACTGATACTGGTGAGTTCAAACGCCAGGTACATGAGCAGCAGATTGGTTGCGCCCACCATCAGGAACATCCCGAATATCACCCCGGTGATGAGCATGTAATACTCACCGATCCGCGTAATGTTTTGTTCAAGTTCGCGGCTTTTGACCGAAAAAAGCACGATGAACAGTCCGGCTATAACCAGCAGCATCTTGAAGAATACGGCAAAGGGATCGACCGCAATCATGTCACTGAATATAGACTCGTTCCAACCGGCTTGCCGCAGTACCAGCAGTGCCGTCACCACCAAACCCGCCAGCACGACCCAGGCCACGTTTCTGTTTCGCTCCTTCAGAATCAGATCCGCGACAACCGCCGCCACAAGTGTCACCGTGAGGGCAATTTCCGGAAGGAATCGGAAAATACTTTCTATAATATGTTCAGCCATACTTTTGTCGGATTATCGAAAACTTGTTATTCCAAATTGTTTCGTGATGATCGTCTTTGCCGTGTTGTATCTTTGCCTTTTTTCCGTGCGGCAGACGCTCCCATCACTGTCATGAATATTACCGGATTCCACCATTAACAAAATCGACCAGATGACTCAATGATGCGTTCATCAATTCAATAGCCGGCCCCGGATAGACCCCGAGAAAGATCACGATGATCAACAGCGGCACGAACATCAGCAGCTCGCGGCCGGTCAGATCCGCCATACCTTTGTGCTCATCCCCGAGTTCACCGAGGAAGACCCGCTGGACCGTCCAGAGAATATAGGCTGCGGTCAGAATAATTCCGGTCACCGAGATGATGGTCAGCCAGCGGAAGGAGTCGAATGCGCCGAGGAACGAGAACAGCTCGCTGACAAATCCGCTGAGGCCGGGCAGACCAAGTGCCGCGAACATCGCCACCATGGCAATACCGGTATATTTCGGCATCTGATTGGCTATGCCGCCAAAATCATAAACTCCCCGTTTGTGTGTCCGGTCATAGAGCACCCCTACGATAAGGAAGAGCATGGCGGTGATGGTTCCGTGATTGAACATCTGCAGGACCGCACCAACGGTACCCTGATTGGTGAGCGAGGCCATACCCAGCATCACAATCCCCATGTGACTTATGGAGGAGTAAGCGATCAGTTTCTTGAAATCCTCCTGGGCCATTGCACAAAGTGCACCGTAGATGATACTGATCATGCCGAGAAACGCCATCAGGTACATGAAATAGACGGTGCCGTCGGGCAGGATGGGATACATGATCCGGAGCATGCCGTAGGTGCCGAGCTTCAGCAGGACACCGGCCAGAATGACGGAGATCGGAGTCGGTGCCTCCACGTGGGCGTCGGGCAGCCAGGTATGGAACGGGAAGAGCGGGACCTTGATCGCAAAACTGATGAAGAGCGCCACCCAGGCGACATAACGCCAGGTTGTATTCAGGCCATACAGAATCGAGCCCTCCACGAAATTTGCGGAGTTCATCATGTGCAACAGGTTAAAGGTATGAACCTGTTCGCCGGCCCCGTTGGTGTAGGCCACGCTGAAATAAAGCGCCAGCATGACGAGCAGCATCAGCACTCCGCCGAAAAATGTATAGATGAAGAACTTGATCGCGGCATATTCACGCCGGGGACCACCCCAGATCCCGATCAGGAAATACATGGGTAACAGCATCACTTCCCAGAAAATGAAGAAGAGGAAGAAGTCGAGTGCCACAAAAACACCCATCATACCGGTAACCAGAAGCAGATAGAGCGCAAAGTATCCTTTGACCTTTTGCTCGATACTCCAGGATGAAATGACGCCGATCACACTGATGAGTGCCGTCAGCAAGATCATCAGCACGCTGAGTCCGTCAATACCGAGAAAGTACATGATCTCGATCTTGCCGACCCATGGAACCGCCTCGACGATGATCCACTCGAACTGCTCCACGAACTGGAAGCTGCCCGCGTCATTGATGCCGAGAGCTGTGCGGTCGAACAAGGCAAGCACGACCACCGCAAGCAGCAACTGAAGGCCGGTTACACCCGCTGCGGTCCAGCGAATAGCCGTTTTGTTCTCCCCGGGAAGGAGCAGAATGATGAGCATCCCGACTATGGGAAGAAAGACCAGCCATGTGAGAATACCGATGCCGAATATTGTAAATTCCATACCGTTACGTTTCTATTTGAGATTTTCCTGTCGGAATAGGTTTTGAAAAAGTAATAATGAGCTTAGATCCGAAGTGACTGTCCACATCAAATCGAGAGTAGTACAATGGTTATAATCAGAAATCCGAACACCCCGAAAACCAGGTAGTTCTGGACGCTTCCTGTCTGAATTTTGCGCATGCGCATACCGATCGATCCGGTGATGTTGGCCAGGAAATTGACCAGCCCGTCAATGAAGACATTGTCAATCCATCCGCTGATTTTTGAAACACCGCGCGTTACAGTCCCGGCACCATTGACAATGCCGTCAATAACATTGAAGTCGAACCAGTTCGATATGCGGGTCAGAGCCAGGGTACCATTGACGAATACCGCTTCATACATCTCGTCGAAATACCATTTGTTACGCGATCCGCGGTAAAGCGGCCCCATCACACCGGCCATCTTGTCGGCACTGACAGATCTCCTTTCATATACGAGCCAGGCGAATGCGACACCGGCCACGGCAATGATTATCGAAAGGATCATTACAGGGGTATGAACCCTGCTTATGGCCTCGTAAAAGACGGGCCAGGTTGCCGGCGCAAATGCTTCGGGCACCACACTCGCCGGCCGGGCCAGCGCCTGGAACAGCCAGCCGGAGGAAGCCCCCAGCGGATTGAAACTGTAGAAAATAAAAGTCGAGAGTGCGGCCAGGATGATGAGCGGGATCGCCATCACACCGGGAACCTCCCGAATCATGGAGAGGCGCTTGCTGTCGGCGGGCTTGCCATGGAAGGTCAGAATCAGCAACCGGAACATATAGAATGCGGTCATGCCGGCTACACCGAACGCTATGAGCGGCAACAGCCAGTGACCGTTCAGGGTGCTGAAGGCGAGCGTGCCGGCGAGGATCTCGTCCTTGCTCAGAAAACCGGAAGTTAGTGGAATGCCGGAGATGGCCAGAGTGAATATGAGGAAGGTCCAGTATGTGACCGGCATCCGGGAGCGGAGTCCGCCCATGTTGCGGATGTCCTGGGCATCGGTGTCGTGGTCGTGTTGCTTGTGCAGAGCCGCGTGCATGGCGTAGATGACCGCACCGGAACCGAGAAACAGGCCGGCTTTGAAAGCGGCATGGGTGACCAGGTGCATAAAACCGGCGGCGTAGGCCCCCACTCCCAGCGCCAGAATCATGTAGCCGAGCTGACTGATGGTCGACCAGGCCAGTACTTTTTTGATGTCATATTGGGTGATGGCGATGGTGGCGGCAAGAAGCGCGGTTGCGGCGCCAACATAGGCGATCACCAACAGTGCGTCGGCCGTAAACAGCGGGAACATCCGAGCCACCAGAAAAACCCCTGCCGCGACCATCGTGGCGGCATGGATAAGGGCACTGACCGGAGTCGGACCCTCCATCGCATCCGGCAACCAGACATGCAGCGGAAATTGTGCCGATTTCCCGATGGCACCGCAGAATATCAGTACGCCGGCTGCGGTAAGCCATGCCTGACTCTCAAACGGCAGATTTCCGGCGGCTACCGCACTGAAAATGGCGTCAAATGAGAAGGTGGCAAAGTGTACGAAAATGATCATAATCCCGATGAACATGCCTGCATCGCCTATGCGGTTGACGATGAACGCTTTCATAGCGGCGTTGGAAGCCGATTTCTTCTCGTACCAGTGTCCGATGAGCAGGTATGAGCTCAACCCGACCAGCTCCCAGAAGATGTACATCATCAACAGATTGTGGGTGAGGACAATCCCGATCATCGAGAAGGTGAAAAAGCCCAGATAGGCAAAATAGCGCGAATAGCGTACATCCCCTTCCAGATAACCCATCGAAAAGAAGTGCACAAGGGTGCTGATCAACGCCACCACCACCAGCATGATCGCCGATAGGTTGTCGATCAGAATGCCCAGCTCCACGGTGACCTCCCCGATGCCGGGAATTCCACCGAATTGCGCCCAGGTCCAGCCGGCCGTAACACTTTCCGGGCTTGTCAGTCTGGCAAATAAAATCACCAGCGACAGCAACAGCGAGACCGTAACCAGTCCCGTAGCCAGCCAGTCACCCTGACGGGGCAGACGCTTGCCGAAGAAAACCAGCACTGCAAAACCGGCCAGCGGAAGAAAAAGAACGATTAATGATAACAGTATCAAGGTATCCAATCCCATAGTATGCTACTCCTTTAGCTCACTGATTAGTTCGACATCCACCGAACCGAACCGGTTGTAGATATTCAGTGCGATGGCCAATGCCACAGCGGCTTCTGCCGCAGCGATGATGATGACGAAGAGAGCGATCATGTGTCCGTCGAGCGATAAAGAGCCGTACCGGCTGAACGCCACAAAGTTGAGGTTGGCGGCATTGAGGATGAGCTCGATTCCCATCAGCACCAGGATGATGTTTCTCCGGGATATGACGGCAAGAAGCCCAAGCGAAAACAGAACGGCGCTGACCACCAGAAAGTGGTTGAGTCCGGGTTCTGCCAGCCATTCGGGTAAGACCATAACAGAGTTCAGGTTTCAGATAACAGAATTCAGAAAACAGAAGTCAGATAACAGAATTCAGAGATCAGGGTTCAGGGTTTAATTTCAGGTTTTGTGTGATTCTTCGCCGGCGGAAGAAGAATCCGGAGATTGAGAAGAAGAATCCGGGGAGTCCGGCGAAGAGACCGGGGAGCCATAGGAAGAACCGGGGGATTTCGGGGTTCGGGTCCGGGAGGCCATCAGTACGGCACCGATCATTGCCAACAGTAACAGGACACCGGCCACCTGGAAGGGCAGCATGAAATCGGTCATCAGCAGCTCTCCGAGAGCGGTCATTGTCGACTCTCCATCCCGAAGCGGTGCCAGGGTCCAGTCGGTTGATACAAAAACCGAAATCAGCAACACTCCCACAATCGCGGTAAAGATCGTTGCCGGCACCAGATTGACTGTGCGGGTCTTCACCTTTTCAAAATAGCCTTGCGTGGTAAGCATGACCCCGAACAGAATCAGTACCAGGATCCCGCCGACGTAGACCAATAGCTGGGTAACCGCCACAAACCCGGCATAGAGTAGTGCGTAAAAAACGGCAAGGCCACCCAGGGTGAACATAAGCGCAAATGCCGAGTGCACGATATTCTTCGAAAATACCATCAGTGTGGCACTGCCAATGATCAGGATCGCAAATAAATAAAAAACTACAGCAAACAGATCCATATTGTTACCATACCTGTAAGTTTCAAATTGTTGTTGTTCAATAAATTATGTTCAAGCCAAATATCAAACCGAATATCAAAGTGTAAAGTCGCATGTCAATTCATATGTAAATTTGAGCGTCGCCGGACACATTGGGAGATTAATACGCCGTTTCCCCTTTCGGGAGAAACATACTTTTCGGCGGAAACAAATTTTTCGGGAGAAACATACCCTAACGTCATATCAGAGATAATTCCTTTTGCCGCAAGAGTACCATACCCTCCCCTCAAATGGTTCATTGAAATACTATTCATCGGATTTCTTTTTTGCTTCCCGTTCTGCCTTGCGGGCGGCCCGGCGCGCTTCGCGTTCTTTCTTTCGTGCCTCTTTATCAGAGTCTACATTACCGCCGCCTTCGGTTCCGGCCTCTTTTTTTGCTTCAGTGGTGCCTTGATCACCACCCTTATCGTCACTTTTTTTTGCTTCAGCGGAACCGCTGTCATCATCTTCGGCAGCCTTTTTCTCTTCTTCTTTCTTCTTTTTGGCCAGACGCGCTTCTTCCTTTTTCTTGCGCTTCTCTTCCTCTTCACGCGCAAGCTTGGCCTGGACCTCTTCAATCTGCTCGGGAGTCATATCGGAGAAGGAGTAGACCAGGTTGTCGCGATCGTACACCGAGTATTCATAATCCTCGACCATGGTGATGCATTCGGTGGGACACGGATGTACACAGAGTTCACAATAACAGCATTTGGCCAGGTCGATATCGAACTGATCCACCCACAACTTCTTCTTGTGACCGGTGGAGGTTTCTCCCAGGTCGTCATCTTCGGTTGATTTGGTGGTACCGATGGTGATGCAATCAACCGGACACGCCCGTTCACACAGCCGGCAGCCGATGCAGTCGTCGATATTGACATCCAGCTTCAGCCGCACGCGTTCGGGCAAAACATCCCGCTCATCGGGATATTGGACGGTCACCGATTTTTTGAAAAGGTGACGCCAGGTAACGCCCATCCCGGTGAAAATCGTTTTGAATGTCGAATAAGTGTCTGTTAGTACTTTAACCATAATGCTACCTCAACTCATTAAAAAATCATTTCCCAAAGCGCAATCAGCACCAGATTCACAAACGACAGCGGAATCAGGTATTTCCAGCAGAGATTCATCAACTGGTCTACACGCAACCGCGGGAGTGTCCAGCGCAGCCACATCATCACAAAAACCACGATCATGCCTTTGAGCAGCATCCAGAATGCCCCCCAGAACGGGCCGTCCAGGAACGGGCCGAACGGACTGTTCCATCCACCGAAAAAGAGCGTAACGGTAACCAGCGACAGCAACAGCATATCGGCATATTCGGTGAGCATGAAGAGGCCCCAGCGCATGCCGGAGTATTCGGTCTGGTACCCACCGACCAGCTCGGATTCCGACTCCGGAAGGTCAAACGGCACCCGGTGTGATTCTGCGAGTACGGCGACGAAAAAGATCACAAACGCGATCACCATAAACGGACTGTGGAAGATCATCCAGTTCGGCAGAAAACCGAGAAAACTGTTGCCGGACTGCAATTCGGTAACTTCCATCAGGTTCAGGGTGCCGGTGACCAGAACCACCGACAGGATTGTGGCGATGGTCGGCACTTCGTAGCTGACCGTCTGCGCAGCGGTCCGCATCGCTCCGAGCAGCGACCATTTATTGTTGGAAGCCCAACCGGCCATGATGATGCTGATGGAGAGCAGCGAGGTGATGGCGACGATATAGAACACACCGACGTCGATCATGCTTCCGATATAGCCGCTGCTCAGCGGTATGGCCACAAAGGCGCCGTAGGAGGCGCCAAAAGCAATAAACGGCGCCATTTTGAAGAAAAACCGGTCCGCTTTGGCCGGGACGATATCCTCCTTTTGGATCATCTTGAGCAAATCGGCGATGGTCTGCGCCCAGCCGTGCCAGCCGCCGACACGCATCGGACCCAAACGATCCTGTATATGCCCGGCCACTTTACGCTCCATCCAGATGGCGAAAAGAGCGTATAACAGTATGATCATCAACGGGATGATGGAAAATACAAAGACGGCCATCGGACCGGCCGGCATAACGCTTTCCAGAAATTCCAGCATAATTTTCAAATAATTTTATGGGCGAAGGCCTTGCTGTTAACGGTCCACTTCGCCAAGTACAATATCAACACTTCCAATAATCGCCACCATATCGGCCACCATGGCACCGACGGAGATAGCGGGTAATACGCTTAAATTCACAAAACTGGGAGCCCGGGCCTTGACCCGGTACGGGGATGTTTTCTTGTTGCTGATGATATAGTAGCCAAGCTCGCCGCGCGGTGTTTCGGTGCGGCAGTAGATTTCGGCTGCAGGCGGCCGGATTTTCTTGGGTACCGCCTCATGCACATCACCTTCGTCCGGCATCTGATCCAGGGCCTGCTCGATGATCTTCAGGCTCTCTTCCATCTCCCAGACACGGACGATATACCGGTCCCAGCAGTCGCCGACCGTGCCCATCCGGCCTTCCCCGACGATCACATCAAAATCGAACCGGTCGTAGATGGAGTAAGGGTCGTCTCGTCGCAGATCCCACTTCACTCCGGAACCGCGCAAACTGGGCCCGGAGACGCCGTAATTGATCGCCACTTTCTCCGGCAGTACCCCGACATTGGCGGTTCGCTCGACAAAGATCTTGTTATCGGATAACAGATCGTTTAGTTCTTTGATCTGCGGGCGGAACGACTTGATAAAGGCGGCCGTATCCTTTTTGAAATCGGCCGGCACATCATTCATGAGTCCGCCCACCCAGATGTAGTTATACAACAGACGGGCACCGCTGGCCTTTTCAAAGATATCGAGAATCTTCTCCCGTTCGATGAAGCAGTGGAGAAACGGGGTGAAAGCGCCGATGTCGAGTCCAAATGTGCCGACCGCCAGCAGGTGGCTTGCGATTCGCTGCAACTCGGCCATTATGACCCGGATATATTCCACCCGGTCGTTCACCTGAATATCCATCATACGCTCCATGGCAATGGCATATCCCAGCTCGTTACTCATGGCGGCGACATAGTCCATCCGGTCTACATACGGAATGACCTTGGTATAGTCGTCCATCTCTTCACTGTGCTTTTCAAAGCAGCGATGCAGATATCCGATGTGGGGAACGGCTTTGACGACAATCTCGCCATTCAGCGTCAGCTGCACCCGGAGCACTCCATGTGTCGAGGGGTGCTGCGGACCCATATTGACGACCATCTCCTGGGTCTTGAGCCCGTTACCGGCATCCACCGGTGGTGTTACGGATACTTCAGGGCTTTTTTCTTTCACTGTGGTCATGTGTGATTTTCTGAATCCGGTTCTAATATTCTACTTTCATTCCGCGATAAAACTCCTGTACTTTATAATCCTTGCGCAACGGATACCCTTCCCAGTCGTCCGGACACAAAATGCGCCGGTGATCGGGGTGTCCTTCAAAACGGATGCCGAACATGTCGAAGGCTTCGCGTTCGTGCCAGTCGGCGGTCTTCCAGATCTGCTCGACGCTTTGAACTTGCGCATCCTCCTGCGGCATAAGTACCTTCAATGTCAGTTTGTGCTTTTCGGAGGTCGAGGCCAGGTGATAGGTCACTCCAAGCTGCTCCTCCTTCTCGTAATGCACTCCACTGAGGCACATCAGGGAGTCGAACCGCAGACCGGTTTCGTCGCGCAAGAATTTCGCCACTTCCTGAATCTTGCCGGCGGCAACCACGATCCAGGGATCCACCTTTTCATCGGGCTTGTATTCAAGCGTCTCTTCGCCAAACTGATCAACCAACAGCTTGTGTATCTCTTCGGTACTCTTCATCACGACCCCGACTTTTTACGATGTGCATCCTGCTGCGGAAACTCGATTTGTGCTTTTTTGTGCTCTTCGGTCTCATCGACATTTTTAATCTCGACGTTCTCTCCGCCCTGATCCTCAATGACCACCGCTTTGGTCGGATCCACCCCTTCCACCAGGCTCTCGTTCATAATTTTTTTCTGCAGATGGAGGAAGCCCTGGAGCAGTGCTTCGGGTCTTGGCGGACACCCCGGCACATAGACATCCACCGGAACCACCCGGTCCACCCCTTTGAGCACATGGTAACCGTGTTCCCAGTAGGGACCGCCGCAGTTTGAGCAGGAGCCCATGCTGATCACATAACGCGGTTCCGACATCTGCTCATAGAGCCGCTGGATGCGTGTTGCCATTTTAAGAGTGACCGTACCGGCCACGATCATGACATCAGCCTGGCGGGGAGAAGACCGGGGGATAATTCCAAAGCGGTCAAAGTCATAGCGCGATGCGGCAGTCGCCATCATTTCGATAGCACAGCACGCGAGACCGAACTGCATATACCAGAGTGATGATTTCCTGGCCCAGTTCAACGCTTTTTCCAGCGAAACAACAATGATATTGCTGTCTTTGTATTGCGTGTCGAGAAAACCCATAAGTGATGTATTACAAATATTAATTTTTTATAAACGGTGCCTGAACAGTGCCCGTTAATCATCGTCCGTTCCCGAACGTCCGGCAGATTGTATCGTTCCGGCTGCACCGTCTGCTTCCTTAGCGTCCGGTGAGACCTGGGGCGCCCCGTTGCCGTTGGTTGCCACCGCCTCCTGCCAGTCATGCGGAACAACACCGACTCCTTCCACATAGCGGGGAACCATCGGCTGTGGTTTATCCCACTGCAGGTCTCCCTTTCCCAGTTCATAGAGAAACCCGACGAAAATGAGCGAAACGAAGACGAACATGGCCCAGAAAGCATACCACCCCATACCCTGAAAGACCGTGGCCCATGGAAACAGCAGCACCACCTCTACCTCAAAGATGAGGAACATCAAAGCGATGACATAAAAACGGTTGTTGAACTGGATCCGGGCGGATCCGACAGGGTCTTCACCACACTCATAGGTGGACAGTTTCCCGGGACTGGGGCGATTCGGACGCAGCATCCACGCGACCAGCAAAGTTATTCCTGCAAATACGACTCCATTGACTACAAATAACAGCACAAACCCATAATCAGCAAGCATAAAGCGCCATGTTTAGTGGTAATAATATTATAGCGGTAAGAAAAATAATAAAAAAACCGGGAAGATTCAGCCCAGATTATCCGTGTTGTAACTTTGAAGAATACGGATGTAATTGGCTCTTTCGAAGGTGGATGCATCGCCGACCGATGCCGAGCTCATGGCGCCCTTCATTTCGTCCACCGATTCATATTCGTTCTCTTCCATCCAGATTTTCATGTCATTGACGATATTATCGAGCTTGCCGCTTCCTTCCCGAAGCAGTACTGAGGCCATCATGGTGACATCGGCACCGACCAGGATCATTTTAATCACATCTTCGGCTGAATGGATGCCGGTGGTCGCCGCCAGACTGCATTTCAGATGGGGCCGCAGTATGGCTATCCATCGCAATGGCAATCGCTTTTCAAACGAGTTGCTCAGCTCCAATGTGGGGGCGACCTCTTTCGTCTCCAGATCGATATCCGGCTGATAGAAGCGGTTGAACAGGACCAGGCCGTCGGCCCCGGACGCTTCCAGTCGCCGGGCCATATTTCCGAAAGCACTGAAATAGGGTCCGAGTTTCATGGAGACCGGTATCGAAACCGACTCCTTGACCGCTTTCAGGTCATCTATATACATCTGCTCAACCTGTTCGGAGGTCATTTCCGGATGAGCGGCCACATAATAGACGTTGAGTTCGATCGCATCGGCACCGGCTTCTTCCATTTTCTTTGCATAATCCATCCATCCGCCTTTGGAAGCGCCGTTCAGGCTTCCGATCACCGGAATATCAACAGCGTCCTTGAGCGTCCGGAGCTGATCCAGATACTCCTCAGCCTCCAGATTGTGGTATTGTTCCGGTTCCGGCAGATAGTTGAGCGCCTCGGCATAGCTTTCCGACGAGACATTCATGAAATGGTCCAGCGCACGGTTTTCTCTGGTGATCTGCTCCTCAAACAGCGAGTACATCACCACCGCCGAGGCCCCGCAATCTTCCAGCCGTTTAACCATGGCCACATCGCTGCTGAGCGGTGATGCCGATGGAACCAGTGGATTTTTCAGCGTTAATCCCAAGTATTTTGTTTCCAGATTCATAATCCCGGTATTTATAGGTAATAGTTTGAAATATTTTTTTTCTCCAATAATTTCGTGCAGTTGAAAGATCTTCCGGAACTTTCGCCACCGTTTTCAGGTAACAGACGGGCCGGTCAGGCCGACAGAAGTCCACCGGCTTAACCGACCGCATCTCCTAATCTTCCGATTCCTCCTTCTTCGGCTCGTACATTTTTTCCAACTCCTGGTATTGGCGCCAGCGTTCATGGACGTTATCCTGAGCCATTTTCATTAACTCTTTCGCTTTTTCGGGATGCGATTTTGAAAGCATCAGATACCTAATTTCATTGTAGGCGTAATCCTTGAACGACACTTTGGGAGGTTTGGAGTCGAGCATAAACGGATTTTTACCCTCATGTCTAAGCAACGGATTGTAACGGAAAAGCGGCCAGTAACCGGACTCAACCGCCAGCCTTTGCTGATCCAGACCGTACTTCATGTTGTATCCATGGGCAATACAGTGACTGTATGCAATAATTACCGATGGACCCGGATACGCTTCGGCTTCCATGATGGCGCGGATGGTCTGGGTGTCGTTGGCACCCATTGCAATACGTGCCACATAGGCACCTCCGCCGGATACCGCCAAAAGACCGAGATCTTTTTTGGGGGTCGCTTTACCGGCCGAAGCAAATTTGGCCACCGATCCGAGGGGGGTCGCCTTGGAACGCTGACCGCCGGTATTGGAATAGACCTCGGTATCAAGTACCAGGAGGTTAATGTCGCGTCCGGATGACAGAACATGATCCAGTCCGCCATAACCAATATCATAGGCCCATCCGTCGCCACCGAAGCCCCATATACTCTTGCGTACGAGATAGTCGGCCAGAGTCTTCAGCTGCTGAACGGTTTTATCACCCGAGCTTCCGTTGGCTTCCGAAAGTAATTTCTTCAGTTCGGCTACCCGCTTGCGCTGTTCAAAAACGCCGGGCTCGTTCGTCTGATCGGCTTCAAGTATCTCCTCCTTCAGTTTATCGGGAACGCCCGCGTCAACTTCCCGGAGCAGACGCCGCGCCTGTTCGATCTGCTTGTCGACCGTAAGCCGGAATCCGAGTCCAAATTCGGCGGTATCTTCAAACAGGGAGTTCGACCATGCCGGGCCAAGCCCATCGGCATTTTTGGAATACGGAGTGGTGGGCAGATTTCCGCCGTATATGGAGGAACAACCGGTGGCGTTGGCAATCAGCAGCCGGTCCCCGTAGAGCTGGGTGACCAACTTGACATATGGGGTTTCACCGCAACCCGAGCAGGCTCCGGAAAATTCGAAGAGCGGCTGCAGAAACTGTGACCCTTTCACCGTTCCGGTCTTAAGCTGCGTACGATCGACCTCGGGAAGCTTGAGGAAGAAATCCCAGTTTTCCCGCTCATTCTCCAGATGCGGTTCAATCCTGTCCATATTGAGGGCCTTGCGACCGACCTCTTTCTTGTTTTTGGCCGGACATACTTCGACACAAAGCTCACAACCGGTGCAATCTTCCGGTGAAACCTGAATGCTGACCATGGTATTATCCGACCATTCACGTCCCTTGGCCTTCATCGATTTGAAAGTCGGTGGGGCATCTTCGAGCAACTCGCCGTCGTAGGCCTTCATACGGATTACCGAGTGCGGACATACCATCATACACTTGCCGCACTGGATGCATACATCCGGATCCAGCACCGGAATTTCATGAGCCAGGTTCCGCTTTTCGTAGCAGGTCGTTCCGGTTGGAAAGGTTCCGTCGGCCGAAAACGCGCTCACCGGAAGGTTGTCACCATCGCCGGCAATGATTTCACTGATTACATTTTCCACGAAATCGGGAGGATTTTCACCGGCTATCGGCTTCAGCATCTGCTTGTCGGTGGACACCTCTTCCGGGACCTCCAGTTCAAACAGATGCGCTACGGCATTGTCCACAGCGGCATAATTACTGTTCAGCACCGCTTCGCCTTTTTTTCCGTATGTTTTCATGATGGCATCCTTGATGGCGGCAATAGCCTCATCCTTCGGAAGGATCTCGGAGATGGCGAAGAAACAGACCTGCATTACGGTGTTGATCCGGTTGCCCATCCCGCTTTCCCGGGCGACATTGTACCCGTCAATGGCAAAGACGCGAAGTTTTTTGTCAATAATCTGTTTCTGCACTTTGTCAGGCAGCTGGTCCCACAGTTCATCCGGACCATACTGGGTGTTCAGCAGGAATGTAGCGCCGTCACGGGCATGGCGAAGCATATCCATCCGCTCAACAAAACGGAATTGATGGCAGGCGATAAAATCGGCCTTGTCGATCAGATAGGCCGACCGGATCGGATCGGGACCGAAACGCAGGTGGGAGGTCGTCATGGATCCCGACTTCTTGGAGTCGTAGACAAAATATCCCTGGGCATAGTAATCGGTATGCTCACCTATAATTTTGATCGAGTTTTTGTTGGCACTGACAGTGCCGTCGGCTCCAAGCCCGTAAAACAGTCCCTGAAACAGTTTGCCATTATTGCCGGAGGTTTCTTTTGCGTTGGACTGTTCCGATTTTGCTTTATGTTCGGCACCATTGCCGGACATTCCGTTCTGCCAGGGCAGGCTGGAATGGGTGATATCGTCATTGATCCCAATGGTAAAGTGATTTTTCGGAGCCACTTCCCTGAGTTGATCAAATACCGTCTTGACCATGGGTGGCGTGAATTCCTTGGAGGAAAGTCCATAGCGTCCGGCAATAACCCGCGGCTCATCGGCGAATTTGTGAAAACCCTCTGTGCGATTTTCCTGCAGCGCTGTGAGCACGTCCTGGTAGAGCGGATCACCGGAGCTTCCCGGCTCCTTGGTACGATCAAGTACGGCCAGACTGTGAACGCTTTCCGGCAGTGCCTTAACAAAAGCTTCGACATTGAACGGACGGTACAGCCGGACCTTGAGCACACCAACCTTTTCACCGGCGGCATTCAGGTGGTCCACCGTCTCATGTGCCGTCTCGGCACCGGATCCCATCAACACAACAACCCGTTCGGCATCTTCGGGTCCGTGATAGTCGAACAGGTTGTAAGACCGTCCGGTCAAGCCGGCAAACTTGTCCATCGTCTTTTGCACGATATCCGGACAGTTGTTATAGTAACTGTTGGACGCTTCCCTGGCCTGGAAAAAGACATCCGGATTCTGGGCCGTTCCGCGAATGACCGGATTGTCGGGCGACAGGGCCCGGGTGCGGTGAGCAAAAACATGCTCGTCGTCGATCATCTCCCGCATGTCATCAAGCGTCAGCTGTTCGATCTTCTGCACTTCGTGCGACGTCCGGAATCCGTCAAAAAAGTGGATGAACGGAATGCGGGACTCCAGCGTCGCCGCGTGTGAGATCATGGCCATATCCATGGCCTCCTGCACACTGTTGGAACACAACATCGCCATACCGGTCATGCGCATGGCCATCACATCACTGTGATCTCCGAAGATGGAAAGCGCATGAGAGGCAATCGTTCGCGCCGTCACATGGATAACCGTGGGACTCAACTCACCGGCAATCTTGAAAAGACTCGGCATCATGAGCAGCAATCCCTGTGATGCGGTAAATGTTGTTGATAATGCCCCGGACTGCAGTGCTCCATGAACAGCAGCAGCGGCTCCTCCTTCACTCTGCAATTCAGTGACATCGGGTATCGTACCCCATATGTTTTTCTTACCGGCCATAGACCACGAATCGGCAAGTTCCCCCATCGGTGATGCGGGTGTAATGGGATAGATGGCAATTACTTCGTTAAGGTGATGCGCGACATACGAAGCGGCTTCGTTGGCATCAATAGTTACGATTGGACGTTCCATATAAATAATCCTTACAAGTTCTTATATAATAAATAATTATGGTGCTGACAAAACCCACTGATGAAAAATCACGCAACCGATTCAGCCTGAGTTCCGTTCTGTTTTTGTCAGAATGATAGATGATACTAATAAAATTCACATGCCCTGACAATACTTTCAACTCAGCCTCGTGAAAACTAATCCTTTATT
>SLOL01000117.1 GCA_007132495.1 Balneolales bacterium | reverse complement strand
TCCCGGATCCCGGAACACCACCGATATCTTTTTCCGGCTCGACGGCAAGCTGCAGCTCTGGCATTCGCAGTCCAACCTCAAGCCGGAGGCACTCTCCGCCGTCATCAAGGACAAAAGCCGTAATGTGGACCGCTTCGAGCGGGACTCCTCCCAGGACGGTTTTATCCAGCGGCGCATAGATGGTCACAACATCCGCTACCGGGTCTCCATCATGCCGATTGTAGGCGAGGAGTTCGACCGGCGGTTCGAGTCGATCGTCATCCGGGTGCTGGATGACCGCAAGGTGATCACCGACCTGAACAAGCTCGGTCTGCAGAAGAAGGCGTACGAAGATTTCAACAAGGCGATCCACAAGCCTTCGGGTATTGTGATCATCACCGGTCCGACAGGAAGCGGGAAGTCCACCTCCCTGGTCGCGGCACTGCATGCGGTGGTCGATCCCTCGGTCAACGTCCTGACCGTGGAGGAGCCGGTGGAGTACCTGATCAGAGGCGTTCGCCAGCTCAAGATCTCCGAGAACATGACGTTCGACAATGCCGTGCGCGGTATCCTGCGTCACGACCCCGACATTGTGCTGGTCGGAGAGATCCGGGACCTGTTGACAGCCGAGATCGCGATCAAGCTGGCCAATACCGGTCACCTTACGTTCTCCACGCTCCACACCAACGATGCGCCCAGCGCCGTGGCCCGGCTGTTCAAAATGGGCGTGGAGCCGTTCCTGATCGCCAACGCCATCAACCTGGTCATGGCCCAGCGGCTGGTTCGTCGTCTGTGCGAGCACTGCAAGCAGCCGATTCGTGATCTGAATCACGAACTGCCGGCCAGTCTCGGGTTCACTGAGGAAGAGATTGCAGAGACCACCTTTTACAAACCGGTGGGATGTAAAAAGTGCAACAACGGCTATAAAGGCCGGATCGCCATCCATGAAGCGCTCTATTTCGACAAGTCGATCAAGAATATCATCTTCGAGTCGGGCAATGAAATTGACGAGGACGCGGTGCGCCACCAGGCCGCCAAAAACGGCATGCTGAGCCTTCGGGCTTCGGGCCGGGAGCGGATCAAGGCGGGCATCACCACCATCGATGAAATTGTAGCCACCACCCTGGAAGATTAGAAAGGCGGCGAATCAGGAAACCAACAGATCCGAAAACAGAAAGTTCAGAAAAACGGCAGATTAGAATACGACAGCTAAGGAAACCGACGGAAAATCATGACCGACTATTCGGACCTCTTATTTACGATGGCAGCGATCCTCATTTTTTCGCTGTTCCTGCTGCAGGCCAACCAGGCCATGGTCCGGAACGATGTGGTCACTGTTGATAATGAGTATGAGAAAACGGCCATTTCGGTGGCACAGTCGGTCATCGACGAAGCGCGGAACAAGGTTTTTGACCAAACGCTGCTGGACGGCGAGGCACCGTCAACGCTGCCGGACGGTTTTCGCCTGGAGCTGGGTCCGACCGAAGGCCTCACCCGGAGCGATTTTGAGGTGTTCGATCACTACCACGGGTATTCCGAAACGGTGGAAACCCAACTCGGGGATTATGTTGTGGATGTGAACGTCTCCTATGTCTCCGATACGGCGCCTTTTACCGAAGTAACCGGACCTACGTTCCGGAAGAAAATGGAGGTGAGGGTCAGGCAGGCAGATGCCAACGGCCGGGCGCAGCTCAACTATATCAAAACGTATTTTTAAGATCATCAGACAATGTATGAATCAAAAAAAGTAAGCGGCGGATATGCTTATATGGAAAATGGAATGGAGCAGAACAACAAAAGTCTGATATATCACGACCGGGTTCAGAATATTCTCCGGGATGTGCCGAAACTGCTGAGGAGGTTTCCTCCGGAGGATCTGAGGGGGTTTCTGATGACCGGCGATCTGGAGTTTTTCAAACCCGGCGAGGTCATCCTCTCGGAACATTCCGATCAGATCGATTCCGCCTGGCTCATTGCCGACGGCCGGGTCACGATCTGGAAAGAAGATATCGAAGTGGCGCGTCTGAATCCCGGTGACTTTATCGGCGAGACATTTTTGTTTAACAAGGGTCATCGTATCGCAACCGTCAAGGCGGTCACCAGTGTGGCTATGATACGCTTCGAGCGAAGTGTGGTGCTCGGTTTTTTCCGCACCCGGCCCGAACGCATCTTTAAAATCTTCATCATGAACCTGCTGGAGATTCAACAGAGCCGGATCAAGGCGATGAACAACAAGGTGGTCAAGCTGCAGCACATGCTGCTGGAATATCAATCGGAGAAATAGCGATGAACATCGGTTATGTAGCAAGTACGATTATAGCGGGTATCATCATGATCTCGGTGGTCGCCCTGAATATGCGGATTTCGCAGAATTCGGGGGAGCAGACCCTCTACAGCATGGCCAACACCAATGCCAATATGCTGGCGGAGTTCTTCAGGCACGACCTGCGCTCCATGGGCTACGGCATCGAGGGCGGCTCTCCGGTGCTGGAAGCCGGTTCCAACCACATCCGTTTTCAGGTCCATTTCGAAGGTCAGGCGGAGCCGACCGAGATCACCTGGTCTTTTGAGCCCGATTCATCCACCAGCTACCGGAATCCCGCGATACGGCCGCTTTACCGGATCGTGAACGGTGAAGTTGACCAGGTCGGCGTCGGAATCACCGGTTTCGGGCTGGAATACCTGGACAGTAATCGTAATATCCTGGATCCGGCCACAGCACCCCTTACCGAAATACGGCAAATCCGCCTGAACCTGGTGGTGGAGAGTACCGAAGGGTACGGTGACGGGCGGTACGGAAGATCCACCTGGACGGGAGAAATCACACCCTATAATCTGAACTGAGACCAATGGGCAAGGGGGCATAACATGGGACGATCACTGCTTATCATGTGCATGGGAGCCATAGTCATCTTTGGAATGGTGCAGCAGGCGGTTCAGAAGCGTCAGCTGACCTTTACCGAAAGTAATGTGGAGACATTCAATGTGA
>SLOL01000191.1 GCA_007132495.1 Balneolales bacterium | reverse complement strand
ATACCCGGTTGCTGGAACAATGTGGCCGAAGCTTTCCAGGGGACACGTGGTTTTCTCAATACCGATGCCGGTAACAATACGGTATTCCGTGACCGCAATCAAAATGTGCGTTACGATCACGACGGCGAAGACGATCCCAACCCCTATCAACAGGAGATTGATGAGTTGTTCGAATCCATTCGCAGGGGTAACGTCATCGACGATACTGAATTTGGTGCCAAAGCAACACTGTCGGCTATCATGGGCCGCATGGCCACCTACTCCGGACAGGTCATCGAGTGGGACGATGCGCTGAACCATGGACGCAGACACGTACCCGATGAAATCGGTTGGGATCTCACCCCGCCGGTGGAACCCGACGAAGACGGAAGATACCCGATTGCGGTACCGGGAGAAACCGAAGTCTTTGAACGCACCGTGTGATCCTGAACCGGAATGGTTCTGCTGATTACACCGTCATACGTTACCGGATGTGTTGCAGATTTCAGCCTGCTTCACTGAGGTATCGATTTAAAAAAGGCAGGCAGCATCATTGTTGTCTGCCTTTTTTTTCCGGCAACAAGTCATGATTCTCTATCGTGTGACCCCATCATACACCTAACCTGACAGGACCGTTAATATGGATTCCGAACACTCTTCTATACAAAAAGGGATTTCAAGACTCGATTTTGTCAAAGCATCGTCTGCAACAGCAGGCGGTCTTATGCTGAGTTCTCTGCCCACTGCAAAAAGTGCTTATGCTGCCGGCAGCGGCAAGATCAAGGTAGCCCTTGTCGGTTGTGGAGGCCGGGGTACCGGAGCCGCCTTTAACGCACTGGCTACCGGGGAGGATATCCAGCTGGTTGCCATGGCCGATGCTTTCCGTGATCGCCTGGACAACAGCTTCGACCAGCTTGGCGGGCGTTACGGTGACAGTGAACAGCTCAATGTGCCCGATGAACATAAATTTGTCGGATTAGATGCCTACAAACACGCCACCGACCTTGCAGATGTGGTTCTTGAGGCAGCCCCTCCGGGCTTCCGCCCGGCACATTTCAACTATGCCGTGGAACAGGGCAAGCATATTTTTATGGAAAAACCCGTAGCCACTGATGCCCCGGGAGTGAGAAGAATTCTGGCATCCGGAGAGATCGCCAGGGAAAAAGGACTTAATGTTGTCGTCGGGCTGCACAAACGGTACCGGAACAGCTACCGCGAAGCCCTGAAACGGCTCCATAACCGTGAAATAGGGGATATTATCTCGGGCCAGATATACTTCAATATGGGAGACCTCTGGGTGCGGGAACGTCAACCCGATCAAACCGAACTGGAATACCAGATAAGAAACTGGTACCATTTTGTCTGGACCTGTGGCGACCACATCGTCGAGCAACATGTTCATAATATTGATGCGGCCAACTGGTTTCTGGGCGAATACCCCGCAACGGCACAAGGTATGGGCGGCCGCGAAGTGCGGACCGGCAAGGAATACCCCCAGATCTTCGACCACCATTTTGTTGAATACACCTACCCGAGTGGCGTGGTCATTGCCAGCCAGTGCCGCCAGATACCCGGTTGCTACAATCGTGAAGGTGAAGCTTTCCAGGCAACCCGCGGGTTTCTCAACATGGACGAAAACGACAATACCGTGATCCGTGACCGTAACAAAAACATACGTTACGTACACGACGGCGAAGACGATCCCGCTCCTCACCAACAGGAAATTGACGAACTGTTTGAGTCCATTCGCAGGGGCAACATTATTTACAACACCGAATACGGAGCCAAATCCACACATGCCGGTATCATGGGACGTATGGCCACCTATTCCGGACAGGTCATCGGATGGGACGATGCGCTGAACCACGGACGCAGACACGTACCCGATGATATCGGTTGGGATATCACTCCTCCGGTGGAACCCGATGAAAACAGAAGATACCCGATTGCAGTGCCGGGTGAAGCCGAAGTCTTTGAACGCCCCGTGTGATGCTGAACCGGAGTGGTTCTGCTGATTGCACCACTATACGTTAGCGGGGCTTCCGAAATCCTTCCGTTTCAAAATGCCTGACGGCTCCGTTATCATTTACCTCGAGATATACCTCATACCCCTCCATTTTCTCAATAATTTCCAGCGCCTCTGAAACGGGAAGGATGCTGAGTGCCGTGGAATAGGCATCCACCAGTGTTGCGTCATCACCGACTACTGTCACCGTTCGCTGCTCGGTTATCCCGTAGCCGGTCCGGGGATCCACAATATGGGAATACCGTTCGCCGTCGATTTCCACATACTGATACAGGTCACCGGATGTGCTTACAGCCGAATGAGTCACGTTCAATACAAAGGGTGCAGGATCGCCTTCCCGGTCATGTGCCGTAACGGCGATCCTCCAGCCATCCTGATCCGGTGGAGCCGCACCGGCAACCATATCGCCCCCCGCATTGATCAGAACAGCATCTAACCCGAAGTGGGCAAATACCTTTTTCATCTCGCCTGCGGCATAGCCTTTGGCAATTCCTCCCAGATCCAGCTGCATCCCCGGCTTGTCCAGCCTCACCTTCCGCCGTTCTCCGTCCAGATGAATATATTGGTACCCGACCACCTCCAATGCCTGTTGCAATTCTTCCGTATCCGGCAATGAGGGCTCCTGTTTTTCCCGGATCGATCGCCAAATGCGCACCAAAGGTCCTGCTGTTATATCAAAAGCCCCTCCGGTCTGCTCCGAAACTTTTTGTGCCCGCTCAAGTACCTCAAACAGCGGCTTGCTCACCCGCACCGCTTTGCCT
Source organism: Balneolales bacterium (assembly GCA_007132495.1). Taxonomy (GTDB): domain Bacteria; phylum Bacteroidota; class Rhodothermia; order Balneolales; family Natronogracilivirgulaceae; genus SLOL01. The sequence goes on along the minus strand of SLOL01000191.1, from coordinate 8,855 downwards.
GAACCTGCCGTTTCCGCCATTCTGTTTAGTTCACTATCTTCCAGATAATCGCTCATTTTCTCATTGAGCACCTCCACTCTACGGAAAGCGGAATCCGCCGCAGTTGAAGCCAGCTCTTCGTTCGAAGCATACAAGCTTACCCGGAAAAGTGTCCCCATATGCGGGGATGAGAATTCATGCCGTTCCGGGTCCGCTACCCGGTTATCCGCCCCGCTACCAAAATGTCGCGTAACAGCCGGGTCAGTAATGAGAAATAGTGCTGAAAAAACGAAAAAAAATGAATATAATGGCTTCATCAAAAAATATTTAAAAAATGGATAGCAAGCCGATTCTACAAACACCGGCGAGAAATTAAACTCTTGTTACTATGAAAATAACGACAAAATCCGAAAATACGATCGGACCCAAAATGCCCGGGCGCCGGGATATGCTGCGTAATACAGCTGCCCTGACCGCCGCCATGGCTACAGGGATGCTTGGTGCCGGGGCCCGCGAGTTACTTGCCGCCGGAAAAGAAAGTGCTCTGCAACGAGAACGTCGCGGTCGCATCAAGCAAGTACTGGTCTCATGGCCCTATATGGCATTTGGGGACCAATGGAACCTGGATCAACTTTGTCAGGCCGCCGTTAATCTGGGTTGCAAGGGCATCGAGCTGGTCGGGCCCGATGAGTGGCCGACCATGCAGGAATACGGTCTGGTTTGTGCCGTAGCTGAAAACGGAATGCCTGATCCACCGTATGCAAAGGGGCTGAACAACCCCCGTTATCAACGGGAAGTAATGGATCAGACCAAACGCAGAATTGCAGAGTGCGGAGAAGCGGGTGTGCCGGCTGTCATCGCGTTTACCGGATATAAATACCGGAACAACGACCGGCCGGAAGAGGGAGTGATTCCACCCGATGAAGGTGCCGATAACACCGTTGAGGGTCTCAAAGAGCTGGCACGGGACGCCGAACGCCATGGCGTTACCATCGTCGTTGAACACCTGAACTCACGTGTATCCGGTGACGATTTCCGGGGCCATCCACCCTATCAGGGCGATGATATCGACTATTGTGCTGACATTATCCGCCGGGTGGGTTCTCCGCGTGTTAAATTGCTGTTTGACATCTACCATGTACAGATCATGAACGGTGACCTGATCGCCCGCATCCGCGAATACGGCACCGACCTCATCGGCCATATTCATACCGCCGGTGTACCGGGGCGTATCGAGCTGGACCAATCGCAGGAGATCAACTATCCCGCTTTGATGGAAGCACTGCTGGAAATAGGATACGAAGGGTATGTCGGTCAGGAATTCATTCCCACCCGTGATCCGATGGAGGGATTGAACCACGCGGTATCCCTTTGTGACATCTGACCGTTTCGCAAATACCTGCAGGCTTTAGCGGCTTGCAGGCATTGCGGACAAACCCATTTGTGCCGGTAGCCCCTGCCGGGGTCCGGGGGCCCCAAGGATCCGTTTTATTCAGAGAAAGACGAAACAATTCAAAGGGGCCGGACTCTGATGTTGCGGAAACGGACAAGGTCACCGTGATCCTGCAATCCGATATGACCTTCACGCAGGGCGCCGAATTCCGGGTAGCAATTAAACTTACTCTCGTGCAGCATGTCAAACCACTCCGGGGTCCAGCGCTCGTATTCCAGAATTTTTTCGCCGTTTTGCCAATGTTCCACGTGGCTGCCCTGTGACACTATACGCACGGTGTTCCACTCGCCATAACCACTGAAGTTTTGCGGATCGGCCGGGATCAGATCATACAGACTACCTGCTTTCCGGTTTCCATCTTCACCCCGGGTGGCATCAGGATGATTTTCATTATCAAGAATCTGCATTTCGGGAGCCGACCAGTAAATAGCACGTTCGGGCTGCTCCAGCGCAAAATAGAAGATACCGCTGTTGCCGGCTCTGGAAACATTCCATTCCAGCTCCAGCTCAAAGTCTCCGTACTTATCACGAGTAATGATATCACCGCCATGCATGCCGCCGTCATCTTCGGATGGATTAAAGACCAGCTCATCGCCTTCAATATCCCAACCGGTCGGAACCCGGTCCATATTGTAACCGCGCCAGTGATCCAGCGACGATCCGTCAAAAAGTACTATCCATTCATCATTCTGCGGTTGTGATACTTCGGACACCTCCTGTTCGCTGCACGCGGCAACCGCAATCAGCAATACAAACGGAACTAAATAACTGAACTTCTTCATGACAATACCTTATTAGTGGTTGTTTAATGATTTTTAAAACAGTCAGCCCTCTATTCGTTATGCCGGCCGGATTGCGGACGGCACTATACACCCATCACACTCTTTTTTCGACGTATTCAATCTGATAAGTGCGGCCTCGACACTAACGAAGATAGTGAAAATTCAATGTATCAAAAAAGGCTGTGCTGCCCGTTTTTCTGAAATGTATTTGCTGTACAAAGCTGAAGGTTTTACTTTCAATCGGATAACATCATATTCCTTCCCGGGCAGCTGCACGTCTCCCTGCGGAATTATTTATACGAACATCCTAATTGAAATCACCAGATGACAGAACCCATCAAAACCGGTCTTGTAGCATTCGGAAAAGCGTCCCGCGTTTATCACGGACCCATTATAACCTCCGTTCCGGAACTTGAACTGACCAAGGTCGTTGAGCGTCGCCGGGAGGAGTCTCGAAAGCGTTATCCCTGGGTGGATATTGTCCGGGATACGGACACACTTCTGGAGGATGATGACATCACGCTGGTCGTAATCACTACCCCCAACGACACCCACTACGAACTGGCCAAAAAGTGCCTGCTGGCAGGCAAACATGTCGTAGTCGACAAGCCGTTCACCACCACCTCTGCCCGGGCGCGTGAGCTGATCGATCTTGCAGCGCAACAGAACCGGATCATCAATGCTTTTCAAAACCGGCGCTGGGACGGGGATTTCCAGACTGTCCAAAAGCTGGTCGCCGGCAACCAACTCGGCAGAATCGTCGAGTTTGAAACCTTTTACGACCGATTCCGCAATTATAAAAGGCCGGATGCCTGGCGAGAAAAGCCGGGAGAGGGCAGCGGGGTCTTTTTTGATCTCGGCCCGCACCTTATCGATCAGATCCTGGTCCTGTTCGGTCCACCGGAAATGGTCACCGCCGATATCCGGATACAGAGGGACGAGGCCGAAACCGATGACCATTTTGACGTGATCCTGCATTATGATCGTCTGAAAGTAAGATTGAAGGGGGGAATGCTGGTTCGGGCGCAGACGCCGCGTTTTCTGATCCAGGGGATGAAAGGCACTTTTGTGAAATACGGCATGGATCCGCAGGAAAATGCGCTCATTGAAGGCCGGACACCCGACGAACCGGGGTGGGGTGTGGAGCCCGAAGAACAGTGGGGAACCATCAACACGGAAATCGGCGATCTGCACATTGTCGGACGGGTGGAGTCGGATACCGGCAACTATACCGGCTATTATCAGAATATCGTGGATGCGATCAAGGGCCGGTCGGAGCTTGCCGTCACCCCCGATCAGATGATCAACACGATCCGTATCATCGAACGGGCCTTTCAAAGCAATGAAGAGAAACGAACGGTCTCTTTTTCAGAATGAGCAAACAGCATTCAGATGTAACCGGAGAACAGGCATCGGTGGTATATCTCGACGGCCACTTCAAGCCCCGGGAACAGGCCTGCATCTCCATTGACGATCGCGGTTTTCTCTTTGGCGACGGTATCTACGAAGTGATCCGGGTGGTGGAAGGCCGTCCATTTCTCGGGGATGCCCACCTTGAACGAATGGATCATGGGCTGAATACTCTGAACATCCGGCTTCCTGATGCGGTGCGCACTCGTATACCGGATATTCTGAATGAGTTAATCCGTAAAAACCGGATTGAAACGGGTCAGGCCACAATGTATATACAGATCACCAGAGGCCCGGCCCAACCCAGAAAACACTTCCATCCGGTACCGGAAGCAACACCCACCGTGTTGATTTCCGCCACGGCTTTTGAACCCAATATCAAGCTTCAGAAAAACGGGGCTCATGCCATTACCGTACCGGATTTGCGATGGATGCGATGTGATCTGAAAACCATTAACCTGCTGCCCAATACCCTGGCGGCGCAACAGGCCCGGGAGCAGGATGCTTTCGGGGCCATCATGGTTCGGGATGATGTGATCACCGAAGGATCCAACAACAATGTGTTTGCCGTCATGGACGGTACGCTCTTCACCCATCCCGACTCCCCGCTAATCCTCTCCGGGATTACCCGTAATGTGGTTTTTGAGATGGCCGAAACGTCCGGGATCCCCATTAAGAAGGAGCCGCTGAGAGAAGCTGATCTGTTCCTGGCCGATGAAGTTATCCTTACCGGTACCACGACCGATATCCAGCCGGTCATACGCATAAATGGCCGTGAAATCGGTGATGGTAGACCGGGGCCGGTCGCCCGGTTACTTCAAAAGGGGCTCCGGCGGCGGATGGGTTCCAGTTAAGGTTGATAAATATTGTAAAAAAATGTGACCTCTCAACAATCAGGAGGCCGGTGATCATTTTTCCTGTTAACACATGTTAAAGGTTGTGCCGGCAAAAAAGATTCCTTCTGAATCCTCGTTCGAATGGTAAAAGCGTTTCCAAAAATCCAAACGCTTTCATACTAATTAAATAGATGAGGTATACAGTATGCTTAAGAATCTTTTTATATCCCTGTTCCTCTTTTCTTTCATTGGAATAGCTTGTGAGGAAAGAGATGACGGAATGCCTCCACCGGACGATGGTCAGCCGCCACTTGAGGATCCGCAGGCGCAGGAACCCGGTGGAATGGAGCAAGAACCCGGTCTGGGTCAGGAAATGGATGCAGATGTTGCCGATGATGAGCTGGAAGAATTTGCCACCGTAATTCTCAAAGCTGAACGGGATCAGATTGATCCCCAGATGGATCCGGAAGGCTTTACGGAAGTCATAGAAGACTCCGAACTTGATACGGATCGGTTTGAAGAGATCAACTTTGCCGTACAGCAAGATCCTGAACTCCAACAAGAGCTTCAACAGCTCTTCGCAGAACTGCAGGAAGATATCTATTAATCAACAGGCACATAAAACCGAACCGTACGGCCTGGGGTGATCGAATATTCCTTCTCAACGCCCCTGCCCGAAATAAATAAGAGCCCTGTAAGTCATGGTATGTTGTCATGGTTTTGCAGGGCTTTTTTACCATGCGCCCGAACGTGACCTGGTGTTCGCCACCGCATAACTCTCCGCGGTATTTGCCCTCTCTTTGTGTTGTCTTAAAGTTGTACCGGTGAACGAATCCGTCACTGAATGGTCATTATACAACAATTCATACCTACATACTGATCGTGAAACCTATGTGAAATGTCATCAGATCGGTGCGGGAATAGTTCGAGTCGAAGGTCATCTGTCCGTTATCGACAATTATCGAACCTTCCTGCAGATATTCGGCCTCACCCCCCAACAGAAAACGGGCCCGCAAATCAAGATACAGGCGTATAATCCGGCCTGAGTCTTCATCCATCGTCTCGGTGATCCGGAATTTGGATCCCGCCGCTATACCGCCGCTGAACGCGACATCCTCGAAATTGGTCGAAGAGGCGATTTCCTCCGTATCCCGGTCGTCCGTCACCCGGCTTTGAGTAAACAGATAATTCAGTCCGACCAGTCCGTCGATATACGGTTGTATGGCACCATGGGTCGGCTGGATTCTTGTCATCAGATGACCGAAAGCGATATTGTTATTGGTCGAGACGCGCACGGTCACTTCCGGAATATTGGGATTAAAAGGTTCATCCCGTCGACTCGTACCATAGGTGACAAATCCGAGATCCGCGCCCAGTCCGAAATGCAAACCTTTCAGGTGATAAACAGCGAACATGTCAATTCCAAAACCCGGATTCTCGATATTATTCCGGAATCCCCCCTGCGGCACCCCGACCATAAAATCGGCTCCGAAATCCAAATGATGGAATCCATTGTCCGGATTTTCACCATTCTGTGCTGATGTCATCGAAAGAAATCCAAATCCAACAATGAAAAGGAGCGATAGTGATAAAGTTGTTATAGTTTTCATGTGTTTATAATTTTTGTTTCAAGCGGTCACATGAACCGAAGGTCACGAAGTGAAATGGCCATGACGATTATAATCATGCTCTTGAGTGACGGTTTGCCGTCATGGCCATTTCATCATATATCTGATATCTGACCGTTTTTGTGTAGTCCCGCCAAAGGTAATATTTTCGCAGTTAATTATTTAAAAAAAAATACTCAGCTCCTTTCCGGGCGATAATGCTAAACCATTGTATTAAGGAAAGCGTACCGGCTAGACAGACTAACAGGAAGGAGGCTGTGCCACTCCCGGGAACCGTAAAATATATAACACGGATATAATATATGTGTAACGCCTTACAGTGCTATAAGTCTTAATTTTTCGCAAACTAAATCCAGGCTTGAACCCGGAATTCAAAGGTGATCATCACAATAATGCTCACCTGACATCCGGTGTTCCCGGGTGTTTATGATAAACATCCGGATAGAATATCCACCCAGAGCCATGAAACAAAGACCGAAAGTCACATTTGCAGGAAAAGACAAAAACATCTTTTTCAAAACGTTAAAGAAGAGAGTTGACCGGCATTTCAAAGAACGCGATGTATCCATTCATGCCAATGTACAGATGGTGGTCAAGACCATCGTCATACTGGCCGTTTACACCGTGCCCTTCTTATACCTCCTCTATTTCCAACCGCCGTTGCTGCCGTCGCTGCTGCTGTGGCTTGTCATGGGGATCGGCATGGCCGGCGTGGGCATGACCATCATGCACGACGCCATCCACGGTGCCTATTCTTCCAGCAGTTTTATGAACAAATTGCTGGGATTCACGCTGAATATGGTTGGGGGATCAAAACACAACTGGCGACTTCAGCACAACATTCTGCATCATACCTACACCAATATCACCCACATGGATGATGATATTGCCGACAAGACGGTACTTCGTTTCTCCCCGCACACACCGTTAAAATGGTACCACAAGATTCAGCCGGTGTATGCCTTCTTTTTCTACGGCCTCCTGACCCTTTACTGGGTCACCCTTAAGGATTTCGTTCAGTTTGTCCTGTATACCAGGGATGGGGTGAATCCGAACACCCTTACCCAAAATGTGATACTGTTGGTCGGAATCATTACCTTAAAGGTAGTCTATTTCTTTGTTTTCCTCGGCATACCCGTACTTGTCGGGATCCACTTCCCCCATGTGATACTCGGTTTTCTGTTGATGCATTTTATCGCCGGAATCATCCTCACCACCGTATTTCAGCTGGCCCATTCAGTGGATGAGACCGAGTTCCCGGTTCCGGATGATGAAGGAAAAATCCAGAACGCCTGGGCCATCCATCAAATGGAGACCACCGTAAATTTCGCGCGTAATAACAAATGGCTTTCCTGGTACCTTGGTGGATTGAATTTCCAGGTGGAGCATCACCTTTTCCCGAGAATTTGTCACGTTCACTATCCGGAGGTTTCCAAAATTGTCAGGGAGACTGCCCGGGAGTTTGACATTGTCTACCATGAGCATAAATCATTAGGTGCCGCCCTTAAATCACACATCAGATACATGATCCGCATTGGGAAATTGCCGGACTTGAATGACGGAATCGGGTAAAGAGTAATTTAACTATTCTTTCCGGGCGGGTACATTTTGTATGATGTCCATACCGGCCAGGCGAAATGTGGAGCCACACAACATACAGCGTTCACAGCCACCCTTGCCGATATTGAGTTTTTTTTAACGGACAACGTAACCGAGGGTGGACATACCAATGATTAGAAAAGTTCCAAGTTCTCAATATTGCAAGGGGACTGCCGGACACAAAATGGGAAAAAACCAAAATTCCCTGATGCTAATACTCAGGCATCCGTAGAAAGCGGGCTGAGTTCATAGACATATCCATAAGTACACCACTGTCCCTCCGCGTTACGAAAGATCTTAACAACTCCGGTCTCATTAAGAGCCTGATAGAAGGAAAGGTTATTGGTGACAAAAGATTTTGCGGGTAGCTCCTCCAGGTCCAAGAGCCGTGCCGAATAATTGCTAATTACCGTTCGGAGTGTACCGTGATAATCAGTCAGCGAATGTACTCCCAGGTACAACCGCGCGTCAGGAGACATAAATTCAGAAGCAGAATTGAGAAGTTCGAGCAGGTGTTCGTTTCCGGCGTTTCCACCGGCAAACGTGCAAACATCCTCTGCAGGGAGGTCACAAAGATAGGACGGTGCCACAATCTCATTGGGTAGATTGGCGAGGATTACATCAAAGGGGCCCTCATAGTCGGTGAAGAACTTCCCGCTCCGGACATCGATTTCCACGCCGTTGATTTGAGCGTTGCGCTTTGCAGCTGTGACAGCACGTGGATCAGTGTCTGTAGCACTGACTCTTGCGCCACATTTAGCTGCGGCAATAGCGAGTACTCCGGATCCTGTACCGATATCGATGACACGCTCACCCGGATCGATTCGGATCGATCGTGCATAGAAAAGGCCGTTGGCAGAAGGCATGAACACACCTGAGGACGCTTCGAGCTTCAGTTGTTGACCAAAGACCTTGAACGTAGAAAACTTCGTGATATCCATGTTTATTGTTGTATATGCCACTGAAAGCTTAACGCTCAACGCATAACCGGCGTGGCCAGCCGGTTATAATGGGTCGGGAACGCCACACACGACCGGTTGATGCGTATGTTAGAGCAAAGCTACTTATGGAATTGCCAATAGCTTGATTACTTAGGTTTTTGTTTGACATGACGAATCGTCAGAATTTCAATGATATCGTCACCAATCTCGTATAAGAGCAGATAATT
>SLOL01000223.1 GCA_007132495.1 Balneolales bacterium | reverse complement strand
GGATGTTGATCTGGATCCTGAAGCGGACTCTGATGAACGGTTGGTCACCACCATGACCTGGCAGGACCGGGTCGACGGCGAGGTCTTTCGCATGATCGCCGCCCGTGACCGTCTTTTTGTTGTAACTACAAACGGACGAGTTTACTGCTTTGGTCAACAGGAACGGGAACCGACGGTGCACGAATACCGTCCGGATACGAACCCGGCTTTCAGCCTTTCGGAGCAGGACGAGTGGACCCTTCGGGCCGGTGAAATCCTTGAAACAAGCGGGGCCGACGGGGGATATGCCCTCATGTTCGGTATCGGATCGGGCCGGCTGCTGGAAGAGCTTGTGCATCAATCCGACCTGCATATTGTCGCATTTGATCCCGATGAGTCGCTGGTCCGCCGCATGAGGGAACGCTTCGACGAAGCCGGATTGTACGGAAAGCGGGTGGCCGTACATCAGGGGGATGCCCTGTCGCACCGGCTTCCCGATTATATCGCAAGCCTCATCGTCTCCGAGGATCCCGAAGCAGCGGGGCTGGATGCCGGTGAAGCATTTGCCGAAGCCCTGTTCCGTCCGCTGCGTCCCTATGGCGGCACCATTTACCTGCCGATAGCTGAACGGAGCTGGTACCGTTTCTTTTCACCCGACCGGCAGCGGCAATTTGTCCGGGCGGCAGAAAACGCGGAACTGGAAAATACAGAGATTCGCAAAACCGGGGAGCATATGCTGCTGACCCGTCCGGGGCCGCTTCCCGGTTCCGATGTCTGGTCGCACCAGTATTCCGATGCCGCAAACACCACCTATTCAGCCGACGATCGAGTGTTTGCTCCACTGGGAATAACCTGGTTCGGCGGCCCCTCCAATGAAAAATCCCTTCCCAGACACCTAAACGGTCCCGTGCCACAGGTAGTGGAAGGGCGTCTGGTTATTCTTGGTGTCGACCACATCAGCGCCCGTTGTGTGTATACCGGACGCGAAATATGGTCGGTGGAGCTGCCATTGGTGGGAGAGAATTTCACCAGTCTGGAACACGAAGCGCAGCAGGCACCGGTCTATTTTCCAAACCATCCGGGTGCCAACTTCATCGGCAGTCCTTACGTAACCACAAAAGAGGCGGTCTATATCATCCACAGGGATCGCACATTGAAGCTCGACCTGGACACCGGAAAACAGCTCGCCGAATTTGATCTGCCCGATTACAGCGAGATGCCTGACAATGCATCAGCCGATTACATGGATGAAATTGGTTCATCATATGCCGCACAAATCGCCGAAGAGGATAAAAAGCGCTGGGGACATATCCTTGTATCAGGTGAATATCTGATAGTAGCCGCCTATCCGCACTTTTTTGATGATGAGCAGCCTGGAAGGGACGGTAACTGGAACGCCACTTCCAGTGAATATCTGCTTGTGATGAATCGTCACAGCGGTGAGGTGCAATGGGTCCATCAGGCGCGTTACGGTTTCCGGCACAATGCCATTGCGGTCACCGATGACCGGATTTTTGTGATGGACAACCTGTCCTCCGAAATCCAGACAAACCTGGAACGGCGCGGTATCGTGCCCGATATCAAACCGGAAATCCGTGCGTTGAATCTCGAAGACGGCGAACTCCTCTGGAATTATGACGAGGATATCTTCGGAACCTGGCTCTCCTACGATCGGCAATATGACATTCTGCTGCAAGCCGGCCGGCGGGGAGGACGCGGAGTTCCCGATGATGAGCCGCGCGACCGGATGCTGGTGCTGCGGGGCGAAGATGGTGAAAAGATCTGGGATCGCAACGAACGGCACACCGGCCCTGTCGCGCTGCACAGTGCACAGCGTCGCATTATTGCCGGACAAAACGAACGGTCACTGGATTTTTTGACCGGCGATATCCATCAGATAAACAATCCGATCAACGATACCCCGGAGCAGTGGCGATTCAACCGCACATACGGATGCGGCACCCAGAATGTCAGCCGGCACCTGATCACGTTCCGGTCGGGAGCGGCGGGATATACCGACCTGCTGGAAGGCAGTGGAACCGGCAACCTGGCCGGATTCCGGGCCGGCTGCACCAACAACCTGACCGCCGCCGACGGTGTGCTTAACGCCCCGGACTATACCCGGACCTGCTCCTGCAGTTATCAGCATATGACTTCGCTCGCTTTTGTCCACATGCCGGATGTTGAAAAATGGACCTATAATACCTATGCCGACCCCGAACCCGGCACCATCCGGCGCGTCGGACTCAATCTGGGAGCTCCCGGAAGCCGTATAGACAAGGGCATTATGTGGATCAACTATCCCCGGATCGAACGGGTTCCGGTTCCGGAAGTACCTGTTGACATACAATGCGAAAACGGAGGCGACCAGTTGAAGTGGTTTACCGGTCATGCCCTGGAAATTGAAGAGGAAAACGGCGGATACCGGTGGGTAGCCGCATCCGGTGTAGAAGGCGTCGGACGACTTCAGCTGAACGGACTCTATAACGGTGCAGCCGTCGGAGAATCCGCAAACTCTGAATATACCGTGCGACTCCATTTTGCCGAGCCGGGTCCATTGGCGGTCGGAGAGCGGGTTTTCGATGTGCTGCTGCAGGGTGGGACGGTGATTCAGGAGCTGGATATTATGGAAGCCACCGGTGGCAGTCGCCGTGTATATGTGGCTGAAATATCGGGGGTGACACCCGACGCCGACGGCAACATGACCCTGGAATTTATGAAAACCACGGGAAGCGAGCACCCACCCATATTATCGGGGGTGGATGTGCGCCTGGAATAAATCAGTTTTTATAACCGGTTTTGATTCAGGTTGTAAATCAGATCCGGGAACCGGGCAAGCAGCGGGAGTAAGCTCTGAACCAAGATTTGAAAAAAAATATGGATGTCAACAGGAAACCTTCAGGATGGAAAAAAACAGCCGCATCGACTGCCGGTATCGTTATAACCGCCGTGTTATGGTTCGGAGCATACTCCCCGGCAGCGGCCTGCCCCATACCCGTCTTTCAATACTCCATCGAGTATTGGGACTCCGATCCTTACGATGTGGTAATTCATTATGACGGTTC
>SLOL01000142.1 GCA_007132495.1 Balneolales bacterium | reverse complement strand
TACCAGAAGCTCCACCTGCCGGAAATTCCACCTGCCGGAAATTCCACATGCCGATAGCTTTGTATGTCAGAAGCTTCACATACCGGAAATCCCACATGTCGAAAGCTTCACATAATACAGGGAGCACCATATGCCGATAGCTTCGTATGTCAGAAGCTTCACATACCGGAAATTCCTCATGCCCGAAGTTCCACCAGGCAGAAGTTCCACATACCAGTAACTCCATCCCCCATACATTAAAGCTTAGCGTCCTTTTTCAGGATCAATCAACTTTCTGGAAATGCCCCTGGCTATCGCCTCGGAACGGGAATGCACTTGAAGTTTTCTGTAGATATTGCGTATGTGATAGCGGACTCCATCCACGGAAAGAAAAATATCCTTTCCGATTGCACTGTAGGAACATCCGGTAGCCAGTTTTTCAAGAATCTGACGTTCCCGTTCGGATAGCTCCTCTTCCCCGCTGGTGTGCTGAAAACTGCTGATAACCTTGCGTGCGATGTTGGGGGTGATGGGTGAGCCGCCCTGCCATGCGTCACGAATAGCGGTTACCAGCTCATCCGGCCCCACCTTCTTCATCAGATATCCCATGGCACCGGCTTTAAGCGCTTCAAAGATGTGCTGGTCATCATCAAATACCGAAGCCATGATCACCACCGCATCCGGATAGTGCTCACGCATATACCGAACGCCCTCAATGCCATTCATCCCCGGCAGTCCGATATCCATGATCATCAGATTCACCCTTTTCATGGTTTCGTTATCCTCAAAAGCCTCTTCACAGGACCCGTAACAACCGACGATATTGAGATCATCTTCAAAACCGATAAACGTCTCCCATCCGTCACGCATATATCGGTTATCTTCGATAATTCCGACATGTATCACATTTCCACCTCTGATTTCGCTTTCGATTCCGGGTTTCTCCGGTTCACGAACAACAGTTTCTCCAATATCACTTGTATGTTTCAATTTATCCCGCCTGACGGATGATTACAATCTTACAGTTATGGTTACTTTGATTCCGGCTGCTTTAATCGGAAAAATATACAGATCATGTCATCCATGCGCACCGCATAACTGTGTAGTTTCACCGAGATATCACTTGCTCCCTACAGATCCTGGACTGAACCCAAAAAACGCCTCCTCCGGGAGCATATCCACTGATAACCACCCCCGGCAACTTGCTTTTTTACACATCATCGCTCTGTTCCATCATCTGGTTCCCGGTTTTTAAGGGTCAGTTTCCAGCGTGTGCCCATACCCGGACCGGTTTCTTGAGTGTCAGTTTCCAACGTGTACCCATACCCGGACCGGTTTCCAGCGTCACGTGTGCGCCTATCGATTCTGCCCGCTGACGTATATTCGCCACTCCGTGTCCAGCGGTTGTTGCCCCGGAATCAAATCCCTTTCCGTCATCTTGTACAACCAGGATAAGCATGCCACCGGATTGCTTCAGTGTCACTTCGACCTGAACAGCTTCCGAATGACGTGCCACATTGGTGATCATCTCCTTGAAGATCATCCAGAGATGTTGGCGCAGCTGCATATCCAGTTTGCCCGGCATGTTTTCATCAATATTCAGCTGATACCGGATATTTCTGCTCTCCAGCAGATCAGAGGCATATCTGCGGCATTTTGACAGAAACGATTTCCAGTCGTCATGTTCCGGATTGATGGCCCAGACAATATCGCTGATCTTCTCTTTCGCCTCACCGGCGCTTTGCGATATGAGTTCTACAAATCTGTTTTTATCTCCCCGGTACCGGTCTTCTTTGATAGCCCTGGCGAAGAAACTGATACTGCTGAGTGTGGCACTGACCTCGTCATGCAGGTCGCCTGCAATGCGGTTGCGGATCCGCTGCACCCGCAGAATCTGGTTCACACGTATCCGGTAGGCGGTATAAAGGATGCCTGTGGCGGTCAACAGATAGAACAGATAGGCCCACCAGGTCCGGTACCAGGGAGGAAGCACCGTAAACAGGAACGGATCCGCCGCACTGATCACCCCGTACACATTACGCGCTTCTACAAGAAAACGGTAGCTGCCTTCCGGGATATTGGTATAATCCCGTTGCACTTCCCGGGTCCAGCTTGACCACTCGGCATCAAACCCCTCCAGTTTCACGCGGTATTCGGTCTGTTCGGGTGCGTGATAGCTGGCCGCCGCATAGGTAAAACGCAGGTTGTTGTCGGAATAATCGAGCACCGGTGAGCGGAGCTCAAAACCCCGTGCAATCAACGAGTCCCCGCGTGCAATCACCTCATCCACTTCTGTATGAAAGTCAAGGGCAACGTCAAAGTCATGAGAGGTATCGTACCGGACCAGTCCCCGCTCGGTTACGTACCAGACATACCCGTTTCTGTCCGGATAGATAGCATTGGTCTGACGGTCGTCGAGTCGCCGGAAGACCGCTGATTCAATTTCATACTCCCCGTCCTCACGAAGTCGGGCCACCTGGTAGCTCTCATCCGAACGGAACCAGACATTGCCGCGATGATCTTCCACGGCCAGAAAATACTGGCGCTCAGAATCGCTGAGCTTTTCTCCGTACCGGGTGATAATATTAAACGTGTCGGAATCCGGATCATGGCGAAGCATCCCCTCGCCCCAGGTAAGAAATGCAGGAGCACCATCCAGCACAGTGACATGAACCCGCGGATTATCCCCCGGATTCTCAAGATGCCGCAGGTACCGCGAAACCGTGTGCCCGTTTATCGTATCCCCGCCGGCTTCCACATCCAGGGCTATGCGAAAGAGTCCGGAACTTGTCGTCCCCACCCAGATACTGCCTGATGTGTCTGCCGCCACCGAGGCCGGCCGCACACCCGGACCGTCCATACTGTAAATCACTTCGTATTCGCTGCCCTCCAGGCGGATCAGGTTGATTTCGGTCACATAGGCGGCAATTAACGTGTCATCATCGTAGCGGCCCATGACATTGGCAAAACCGGACGGGGAAATTTGCAAAAGAGAATCCCGCCCGACAAAGTGGAGATTGCCGGCACAGACGGCATAGACCCGGTCGCGGTGTTCAATCAGCCGGCTGCAGGATTCCACCCTGTCAAAGAAACGGACACCGCCACTATTATCCATCCGATAGATTCCATTACTGGAAGAAATATACATGGTATCCCGATGGATAAGCATCCGGCTCAGGGGTTCGTTCAGACCGTTACGATGGTCAAATCGTTGAAAAGGCAAACCGTTATCTACCCGGGAAATACCGTTGATCGTGGCAACCCAGAGGCTCTGTTGCCGGTCTTCGTACAATCCCAGCACCGTATTACTGATTAATCCGTTCTCCTCATCCAGTATGCGCAACAGTCTGCCATCATCGGTCATATGAACCACCCCTCCGTTGCGGGTTCCTATGGCGATAGTGCTGTCGGACAGTGCGATCACCTCATCAATATAATTCGATTCCAGATAGTCGTCCGCTTCGCTTTCCATCGGACGAAACGTACCCTCCTCATAATGAAAACAGGTATAAAACGAACAGAAATATTGTCGGTTACCCGTCTTCAGATAGCTCTGCAACGTACGGTCGCTGAAAAAATCCCCGTCGGGCCAATGTGTGAGTCCATCGGCATCCACCCTCTTGATTCCCCTTTCAGACACACGGGTATAGACCTCACCATCCATTTCAATCAGGCCCGAAAAACGTGTTTCGGCAGGATAAACGGACAACGTTTCGCCATCGTAGCGAAACAGATGGCTGTTGGACATGTAGACCACGGCATCCTCCACGGCAATAACATGCCAGACATTGTCGAACGCAACCGTATCGGGAATCAGATGGCGTAAAGATTGGTACCGGTAGCCGTGAGTGACCGATCCGCCGCCAAATGACCCGGCAATGTCCGTTTCGGAAGGACCGGATTCTGCCATATCCGGTCCTGCAATATAACCCAGCTCCCCGCTGCCGCCAACATATACACGCCCGTCATCACTGTTCGTGATGCTGAGTGCATGGGTGTTGGGAACGGAGATATGATGCCAGGTTACGCCGTCAT
The DNA here is from genome assembly GCA_007132495.1 of Balneolales bacterium. GTDB lineage: Bacteria > Bacteroidota > Rhodothermia > Balneolales > Natronogracilivirgulaceae > SLOL01. The sequence goes on along the minus strand of SLOL01000142.1, from coordinate 7,820 downwards.
AGCGCATCACACCGGCCTGATTGGCGACATACAAAACGCCGTTGGAGTCGGCGGCAAAACCCCAGTTCTGGATATGGCTGTCGTATTCATCCGGTGCAATATTTGTAATAAACGGATATCCGTTCAGTCCGGTTATTGCATGGGTCGAATCAGGCAGAGTCGTTCCGGCCAGAACGGTTACAATCACCGGGACGATATTAAGAGCGTATCTCACCATCGATTATATTTACTGCGACATTCGGTTGCATAACGGCTGCTTCATAATTCGCGCCATAACGCAAAGCAAGTTCCGGTTGCTGCGACATTCGGTTGCATACCCGGTAGCGCCTCAGGGATCGGGATTTTGAGGATCAAAAACCTCGTAATCACCTCCGTTCGAGCTGACCGTAAATTCCGTGTTATCTTCAGAACCGGCAAGTTCACCGCCGTCACTGTCTGTAGAATCACCGTTCTTGTAGTCTCCGTTACCGGAGTCACCATCCGTAGCGTCACCATCTGTAGAGTCATCATCACCGGTATCAGCGGTGCTCTCTGCATCATTGTCCACCATTTTGTAGACCGCGACCGTCTGACCGGGATAATCCGGGTGATGGTTGTTCACCTGATGCAGTACCAGCCTGGCCCCATTCCTGCTACGAATTTGATAATTGGTCTTATAGTCAGAGGCGATCACCAACATATCCCCATCGTCCAAAACCGACTTTTCTCCTGCCGGCAATCTTTTCAATTTACCCGGACTCCCCCCTTCCGGCATAGCCATAAAACGAATCTCATGCTTTTTCCCCGGATCGGTCGTGTTAATGATGGTCTTTCTTCCACCCGTGTTACTCATACCTTACCTCCTTATAAGTATCTATCCCTTTTTTTAAAACTATCCCTTTAACTTATCACTTCACCAACAAATCACAATATTTTAATATAAAATAAAAAACCCTTCCACCCACCGGAAAAATCGGGAGCAGAAGGGTTTATGCGCTCTTGATTATTGGTAAGCGTCACCCCCGAAAACTTGAAAGGGGACTGTCACATCAACAACAGATCAGCTCTAAACAACAGATCAACTCTAAACAAGGTCAACTCTAAACAACAGGTCAAATTATATTCAACTTTTAACGCAACATTCAGGCTGTATCCCGTTGACAATTGCCGCTTCAACAACAAATCAACTTCAGATCACAACCTTTAATGATCACAACCTGGTATAACAATACAAAATGAACGGCAGTCTGTCACCGCATGACCATGCGGTTCTGCTATCCAGCTGTGACAGTTATGGGTTGTATCAATTTGCCGCGTCACTTCCCGCCCGATAAATCTATATCCCACAGAGAACACAGAATAAATTCCACTACATAAATTCCACAACTTACCCGTAGATTTTTAATGACCAAATTGCTATCGTTAAACCGGTTTTAGGTGCAGCGGAAACGAACCGGTCTTTGAACATGTTTTTACTGTACAACCATCCGCAATAATACATCCTGCATTTGTAAACCTGTTTACTGAAAACCGTAAGCAATACCCGGCTGACCTGAAAACACAACCCGGCATGCACTCTGTACTTTATTTCCAATCACCCGTGTTCTGCACTCTGCACCCTGCATTCCGTGTTCTGAACTCTGTGTACTGTAATCTGTAATCTGAATTCTGTAATCTGTGTTCTGAATTCTGTAATCTGTGTTCTGAATTCTGTAATCTGTAATCTGTAATCTGAATTCTGAATTCTGTAATCTGTAACTATTTGCCTTATGAGTAACGATATCTTTGGAATTGTAAAACAACTGGACTCCCCGACCGGAAAACACAACTATTTCAGCCTTCCGGAACTGGAAAAACAGGGGTATGCCATCAGCAAGCTGCCTTTCACCATCCGCATTCTGCTTGAAAATGCGCTGCGCAACTATGACGACTTTGCCGTCAAGCAGGAGCACATCGAGACCCTGCTGAAATGGAGCCCGGAGAATGTGCCGAGTGATATCCCCTACATGCCGGCTCGTGTGCTGATGCAGGACTTTACCGGGGTACCCTCGGTCGTCGACATCGCCTCCATCCGTTCGGAAGTAGGACGCAAAAAAGGCAGGGAGGCCGCATCCAACATCAATCCGCAAGTGCCGGTGGACCTGATCATCGACCATTCGGTGCAGGTCGACTATTTCGGAACCCGGGACGCCTACCAGCAAAACGTAGCCAAAGAGTACGAGCGGAATGCCGAACGCTACAGCCTGCTCAAATGGGCTCAGCAAGGGTTTTCCGACTACAGCGTGCTGCCTCCCGGACTCGGAATCTGCCACCAGGTCAACCTCGAGTATCTCGCCCGGGGCGTCTATCTGCGCGACGGTTACGCTTTCCCCGACACCCTCGTAGGCACCGACTCCCACACCCCTATGGTCAACGGTATCGGCGTGGTCGGATGGGGCGTCGGCGGGATCGAAGCCGAAGCGGTCATGCTCGGCCAGCCGATTTACATGCTTAATCCTGAGGTGGTCGGACTCAAACTGACCGGCTCACTGCCCGAAGGGGCTACCTCCACCGATATGGTGCTCGCCGTCACCCATCTGTTACGCAAGCACGGAGTCGTCGGCAAATTTGTGGAAGTGTTCGGCGACGGTCTCAGCAATCTGACGGTTCCCGACCGCGCCACCATCTCCAACATGTCGCCCGAGTTCGGCTGTACCGTCACCTTCTTCCCCATTGACGACCGCACCCTCGACTACATGCGCCTGACCGGTCGCGAAGAGGATCACATCAACACCGTGGAAGCTTACACCAAAAACAACCTGATGTGGCGGGAAAACGAAGACGCCATCACCTACACCGAACAGCTGGAGATGGATTTGGGAGATGTGGTACCGGCCATATCCGGACCCAAGCGTCCGCAGGACAAAATTATTCTCACCGACGTCAAGGACTCTTTCATCAATATCATGAAAGAGTCCTACGACCGGGATTATATCGACCTGGATGACCGGGAGCGCTGGCTGGCTGAAGGGGGCCAGGTACCCGGCACCAAAACACAAGACGATTCCGCCGACCCGGATGTCCTGAAAGATGCTGATGTGGAGGTTGAAACCCGGGTAAAAAGCGATAACGGCCTTAAATCGGTCGAAGTGAAGACCGGCGACACCGAATTTCTGCTGAGTGACGGCTCGGTGGTCGTGGCCGCCATCACCAGCTGCACCAACACCTCCAACCCGTCGGTGATGCTCGGTGCCGGCCTGGTCGCCAAAAAAGCCGTCGAAAAGGGACTGGACGTCAAACCCTGGGTCAAGACCAGTCTGGCGCCCGGATCCAAAGTGGTCACCAAATATTATGAGAAATCCGATCTGATGCCCTACCTGGAGGCCCTCGGTTTCCATGTAGTCGGATACGGATGCACCACCTGTATCGGTAACAGCGGCGACCTTCCCCCGCATATCGCCAAAGCGGTCGAGGAGAACGACATGATCGTATCTTCGGTGCTTTCCGGTAACCGGAACTTCGAGGCCCGCATCCACCCGAGCATCAAGATGAACTTCCTGGCCTCCCCCATGCTGGTCGTCGCCTATGCAATCGCCGGCCGCGTGGACCTCGACATGATCAACGAACCGCTCGGCTACGGACCCAATTTCGAGCCGATCTATATGAAGGATATCTGGCCGACCGAAGCTGAGATCCGGGAAATCATGGACAATGTCATTGCTCCGGAGGATTTCAAGGATAACTACGCCACCCTGTTTGAGGGCGATGACGCCTGGAAAGCACTGGACGCCCCGACCGGACAGGTCTACGAGTGGGATGACAAATCCACCTATATCAAGGAGGCCCCTTTCTTCCAGGATATTTCGGAAAAACCGGAGGCACTTGAGGATGTGGAAGAGGCCCGGGCGCTGCTGGTGCTGGGCGACTCCATTACCACCGACCATATCTCCCCCGCCGGCAAGATCGGTGAGGATACCCCGGCCGGAAAATACCTGATCAGTGAAGGGGTGGAACCGAAAGACTTCAACTCCTACGGCTCACGCCGCGGTAACCACGAGGTGATGATCCGGGGCACGTTCGCCAATGTGCGGATCAAGAACCAGCTGGTGAACCGGGAAGGCGGCTGGACCATCCACCACCCTTCCGGAGATGTGATGCCGGTCTATGACGCCGCCGTGAAATACGCCGAAGAAAACACCCCGCTGGTGGTTCTCGGTGGAAAAGAGTACGGCAGCGGATCGTCACGCGACTGGGCCGCCAAGGGCACCAATCTGCTGGGAGTGAAGGCGGTCATTGCCGAAAGCTTTGAACGCATCCACCGGAGCAACCTGGTAGGCATGGGCGTACTGCCGCTGCGCTTCCAGCCCGGCGAATCGCGTGAGAGCCTCGGCCTCAAAGGTGATGAAACCTTCACTATTACGGGTATCGGCGAAGGACTCTCACCCAACAAAGAGCTCAATGTCACCGCCCGTAAAAACGACGGCACCGAGGTGTCCTTTACGGCTATCGCCCAGCTCAACTCCGAGGTGGAGATCGCCTACTATCAAAACGGCGGAATCCTGCAGTACGTGCTGCGCCGGTTTCTGAAGGATATGGGATGATCGGAGCAGACAACCATTGAACACGGTCACAGACCGATGCCCGTGGTTCGTCCATTGATGACCTGCTCAATGTTTGGCATTGAGCAGGTCACTTCATTGTTAAAAAACCCCCTGCGTCAGGAGAAATTCAGCGACCCGTTGATCGTAACCGCTTTCATCTCTTGAGTTAAGCGCTCTTATCTCATTTTCGAAAAAGGCTTTATCTTCCGGCTCCATGATATCCACCACATTGAGGGCATGGGTACGGATCGCTTCCATGGGACCGAACGGCTCAAAGGCTTCTGTTTGCAGGATCTCCTGCAATGTGCGTTTGGCTTCGTCACGGTATCCGGAAAAATAAAGCGCCTCGGCGGCGGCAGCCCGCACGTCCCATGACGGATCCTCGAGTTTTTCACGCAGCAGCTCATTGAGCCCGACCCCCTCGTCCTCCAGGATGCGGGCACCGACCGCTCCCCAGTACCGGATCACGGGATCGTCATCCTGTAATGCGTTCTCAAGCTCTGTGAGATGGCCGGGATCGCCTCTGGTCGCCAGATCCGCGATTTCCATGATCCTGTTGATCCCGTACCGGTCGCCGGTGTAATATTCGTAGCCGATGCGATTTCCCAACTCTCCGAGATATATCCCTTCCGGAATGAAATTTTTGTCGTTGATTCGCAGCATCCATTCCTCGTTTGCACGACGCATCTCTTCAAGAACCTCCCGGTACTCGGGGTCGTGAGCCAGATTATCCACATTATGAGGATCGGCATGGATGTCATACAGTTCTTCCGCCGGCTTGGACTCCCAGAATCGCGATTCGTAGGAATCGGTTTCTCCGTTCAGATAAGCCTGCTCCCAGGAGCCCATGGACTCGGCATGCCAGAGGTAGTTCACCCGCTGTCCCCAGGGGCGGTGTGGCATGTAATTGCGGATATACCGGAAGTTTTTATCGCGTACGGTGCGTGAAAAATCATAACGCTCGTCCATGCGTCCCCGGAAACCGAAAGCATATTGTTGTTCGGTATCAGAATCAGGTCCCATGAACGGGCTGCCCTGAAAATGATCCGGGATTTCAATTCCGGCCACATTCAAGGCCGTCGGACCAAGATCCAACAGTGAGATCACCCGGTCGGTGCGGCTGCCGGGCTCACCGGGAGCCAGATGCCGGTATTGCTCCGGGACATAAACGATAAAAGGCACATGCAGTCCCGATTCAAAGGTAAATCGTTTGCTGCGCCCCAGCACGCCGCCATGATCGCTGAAGTAGAAGATGATGGTGTTTTCCAGCAGTCCGTCGCGCTCCATGTTCGCCAGCATCTCGCCCATTTCATCATCCATCATGCTGACACAGTCGTAGTACCGCGCCCAGTCGGCCAGCATTTCGGGGGTGTCGGGATGATAGGGCGGGGTCGGCACCGACCCGGGCTCATGCATATAATTGAACTGCTCCACCCGCTCATCAGAAGCGGAAGTACCGGTCATCGAACCGATTGCAGAATCCCGGTAATAAGGCAGCATGTCATTTTCCCGTTCGCCATGAATCTTGCTTTCATGCGACATGAACGTGTTGAACATGGCAAAGAAAGGCTGCCCGTCCTCCCGGTCCTTCAACATATCGTCATATTCCCACCATTGATCATCATCCCATACCTCTTCCTGATCCACGATGTTGTAATCCTTTTTCTGCCGGTTCACCGTGTAATAACCCGCTTGGCGAAGGTAGTATGGGAAGAAACGGAAACCTTCCGGTATCTCCACCCTGGATCGCATATGATGACTGCCCAGACTGTTGGCATACATACCGGTGATGATCGTGGATCGGGACGGGGCACAGACCGGCGCATTGGCAAACGCGTTTTCATACAAAATGCCATTTTCAGCCAATTCATCCAGGTTGGGTGTATGGGCGTAGGGATCACTGTACGCTCCCAGAAACGGGCTGTTATCCTCACTGACCAGAAAAAGGATATTGGGAGGATCGGTCTCGGGACTCATCCCGTCGCCTTCAGGGGTACCCTGACAGCCGGCGGTAAATACCGCAAGGGAGGCTAATGGAATAAAGCTTTGTGTGTAATTCAATGGTTTTCGTTTTTTATCGCCGTTGATATTTCAATGGATGATACTCTGTCAGGTTGATACGCTAAAGCATCATATCCGATCTGTTGCGGTTCCGAAAAGAGCCGATTATGACATGATACATTGTTTGGGATACTCATTCCACCCTTTTTCCATAAGCAGGCATGATCCGGTTCCAAAAAATCCTATATTGGGTTCATGCGTTACTCGTTTCCGGTTAAACGCAGCTCGATTCCAGTTAAAAATTTGCCCTCAGCCATTTAAAATATGCCCTCCTCCAGGCAAGACAATACAACAGTTTCTACCATACGGGATGGATTTTTACTTTCAGCGCTTCTGCTTATTTCATGTGAAGGAAGCCCGGCCGACGTAACGGATGAACAACAAGATCCGCCCAATATCCTGTTCATTTCCATTGACGATTTGCGCAATGACCTGGGAGCTCTTGGCGTCGATCATGCAAATACACCCCATCTTGATGCCTTTGCCGATCAGAGCCGCCTTTTCAGCCGCCATTATGTGCAAGTCCCTTCATGCGGACCTGCCCGCGCGGCACTGCTGCGGGGCAAGAGACCTGACGACCTGGCCTATATCCCCAATTCGGCGATTCGCGATACTCATGATGAGTGGGGAGACCAAAGCCTGCCTTCCTGGTTCCGTCAACACGGGTACACTACCCTCTCGCTTGGTAAGATTACGCACTATCCAGGCGGATTGACCGGCGAAGGGTGGGCCGAAGGTCCGGAGGAGCTTCCCGGTGCCTGGGACAAGGCGTGGGTTCCGGAAAGTCCCTGGAATACCCAACAAGATATGATGCATGGCTATGCCAACGGATCGCCCCGCGAACGGGGCGCATCACCGGCCTGGGAGGCCCATGACGGTCCGGATGACGCGTATCCCGATGCATGGGTCGCCAACGACGCCATAAAGACATTGAACGAGCTGAAGGAGCAGGAAGATCCCTGGTTTTTTGCCGTTGGTTTTTTTAAACCTCATCTGCCGTTTGCCGCCCCCAAAAAATGGTGGGATATTCATGAGCCCCAACTGATACCGGAGCCGGACGATACCATGCAGTACCCGGCCCCGTCAAGCTGGCATTCGGGCGGAGAATTGATGAACAACTATGGTCAACATCCCGGCAACCCGAATGACAATGAGGAATACGCCCGAACTCTGCGGCATGGTTACGCTGCCGCCACTTCT
>SLOL01000108.1 GCA_007132495.1 Balneolales bacterium | reverse complement strand
ACAGGAACGCTGTCACAGATGCCGGCAACGATGCCGATCCGCTTGCACATCCGGATCATTTGTCGCGAAAAGCGTTGCTGGATGCCGGCGTCCCCCTGAAACAGCTGTTTGCTCCCGAGCATGGCATTTCGGCCGCCGGTGCCGACGGACAAGCGATGCAGGACGACCGCGACCCGGTGACCGGTTTACCCGTGTGCAGTCTCTACGGAGAACGGATGCGCCCGCCGGAGGCGCTGCTCGATCCCCTCGACGGACTCCTGTTCGATATTCCCGATATTGGGACCCGTTTCTATACCTATATCTGGACGCTTTCCCATGTCATGGAAGCCTGCGCGGATGCCGGAAAACCGCTGTTCGTACTGGACCGCCCCAATCCCATTGGCGGTGTCCTGTCGGCCACCGAAGGCCCGATACTCGACACCCGAAACTGCGCCGGTTTCCTGGGGCGTGCACCCATCCCGGTGCGCCACAGCCTGACAATCGGTGAGTTTGCGCGGTGGCTTGCGTCTTTTTGGAAGCTGGATCTGGATCTTGTCGTGGTTCCGGTGAAAGGATGGAAGCGCGCCATGCACTGGCCCGACACCCGCCTCCCGTTTGTTCCTACATCTCCGGCGATCCCCTCGTACGAATCGGCGTTGTGTTATCCCGGAACCGCCCTGTTTGAGGCCACCAATGTGAGCGCCGGTCGCGGTACGCTCCTTCCGTTTCAGCAAATCGGAGCTCCCTGGCTGCGAGCGGCCGAGGTTGTTGCCGTAATTGCGGATGCCGTTGCCCTTCCCGGTGTTCGTTTTGCGGAAAACAATTTTAGACCCGTTGAACACCCCTGGAAAGGAGAGCAGTGCCGGGGAATCCGGCTTGTGGTGACGGATCGGAATGCGTTTCGGCCTGTGCGGACCGGCCTCGCGTTGCTTGCCGTCATCCGCCGCTTGCACCCCGACCTGTTTTCATGGAAAACCTATCCAACGGCTGCCAATCCCTCCGGGGAGGGCCATTTTGAGCGGCTTATTGGGCGGGACGATATACGCCCGGACCTGCAACTGGCACCGGAAGACTTTTTACAGAAATGGGCGGAGCGACTGGAAACGCCTTCCTGGGTGTCCGAAACCCGTGACTTTCTGCTTTACAATAACAACCATAAATGAACCCACATTACCTATGTCAGCAACCCGTTCATCATCTCTTCCGGATATCAGTGAATTGAGCCTTGATCAAAAACTGGGACAGATGCTCCTGCTCGGTTTTCGCGGCACACGCCTGACCGGGGAGAATCCCGTGATAACCGATATCCGCGACCGCCATATCGGCGGGGTTATTTTGTTCGACTATGACCTGATGCGTAAATCCGGAGATCGCAATATTGTATCACCGGAACAGGTAGCTCAGCTTACTTCTGATTTGAAGTCACATGCCGAAATCCCTCTGTTTGTTTCCATCGACCAGGAAGGTGGTGTTGTAAATCGCTTGAAGCCGGATTATGGTTTTACCCCGACCCTGTCGCACAAGAAGCTTGGCGAAAACGACGACCCGGCGCAGACCCTGAAGCATGCCCGGGAGATCGCCGAGGAGGTGCATACGTCGGGTTTCAATCTCAATTTCGCACCGTGTGTGGATCTGGCTGCCAACAAGGAGAATAAGGCGATATATGGCCGCGAACGCTGTTTTTCAGACGATCCCGAAATGGTGGCGCTCCATGCCGGCGCCTATATTCGTGGTCATCACGAGGCCGGTGTGCTGACAGCCGTCAAGCATTTTCCGGGTCACGGCAGTTCGCGCGAAGACACCCACCTGGGCATGGCCGATGTCACCGAAACCTGGCAGGAGCATGAGATGTTGCCGTATCAACGGATACTGGATGAAGGTATTTGTGATATGGTCATGACCACCCATATCTTTAACCGCCGTCTTGATCCGGAGTATCCCGCCACGCTTTCCCGGAAGATTCTGACCGGTATATTGCGTGAACGGCTTGGCTGGGACGGGGTGATTATCAGCGATGACCTGCAAATGAAGGCGATCACCGCACATTTTGGCATGGAGACGGCGATGAAGCGGGCACTGCTTGCCGGTGTGGATATGCTGATTTATGGAAATAACCTGGATTTTGACTCCGAAATCGCCGGAAAATTTCTGCGGGTAGCAAAGGAAATGCTGGAAAAAGGGGAGATCACCGAAGAACATATTGATGCATCTGTCCGACGGATTTTTAAACGTAAAGAGAAAATTTGAACCGGATGGCGACTGGGAGCCCGACCCCGGTATCTCACGGTATTGGCGAAGGATATATCCCCCACCGTCACGGCCTCTTGCTATCAAAGTGCTTCACCATGATATCAGCGCAAACCATATTATTGCTGGTGTGGAGTATTGGCGAATATTCGGTTCTTAAAGCTCTTCTCCATGAAACCGGCGCAAACCTTGCATGGGCGTCTGCAGAAAATCGCCGCTGCTCAGCCCCTTGCGGACAAGCGCCGCTTTTACTATCTCCTGGTTGTGCCAGGCCACCGAGCCGACAAAACCAACCGGTATATCGGGACCGACCCGGTATTTGATGACGTGGCGATCCAGAAATTCATGGATCCCCTCCTGCAGCATGTATATCACGTAGGGATGATCCCCGAACCCGGCGAACAGTTTGGTAAAGGAGGCCACAAAGGTGTTGAAGTGCTTCTTTTGATACACTTGCTCAAGAATGGCGGGTCGCGCCATGTCGTGATGCTGCTCCAGCCATTTGCGCATCTCCGCCGGGAGTTCCCGGTAAAAGTAGGCCTGCAGGATCTTGCGGCCGAACGCTCCGGCGCTGCCTTCATCGCCCAGAATAAAGCCCAGGGGCGGCACCTGGTCGATGATCCGGCTGCCGTCGTAATGGCAGGAGTTCGACCCGGTACCCAGAATACAGGCGATCCCTTCCCGGTGACCACATATGGCCCGAGCCGCCCCCAGCAGATCGGAATCCACTTCTACCGGTATATCCCCGTAGACATACTTAAGCGCCTGCTCCATCCGCCCGACAGCATCCGGGCCGGCACATCCGGCTCCGTAAAAAAAGATACGGTCAGCTGCAGGGATT
>SLOL01000163.1 GCA_007132495.1 Balneolales bacterium | reverse complement strand
TGAAAACTAATCCTTTATTCAATAATAAAAAAAGGGCTTTTTTGGTGATATTTTCATGACGGCTGTAGTTCTATAAGATATTTATTATTTTAAAAATTATGAACTGTTTTGCCACTTCACCGGAAATTCTTTTAATACAATGTGTTCCAGTAAATTAATAAGAAATTCACAATTAATTCTGTTAAAAAAATCCATCTACTTATGACAAGATTACTGGTAATCCTGCCACTCCTGGTTGTTGGAATGATGAATCTGCCGGACGACCGGGGTATGGTGGAAAGCTGGGAAGGTTCGCTGCAGCTCTACGGCAATGAGCCCTTTACCCGGGTCGCCCTGATCACCGATGATCAGGAGCGGTGGTATCTTGATATGGACGAACAGGAGATGAACCAATTGTGGAGAGACAACAGGGGACGCATCCGCATCACCGGAGTGGCTTCCAAAAAATGCTTTCAGGGAAAACCCAGAAACTTTATAACCGTAAAGGAATATGAGTGGCTTACCAGCTCCCGGGATTGATCGCGGACTTTTTCTGCATATGCATACCCTCCCTTATTCATGTGTACACATGTTGTACTGACATCAGAAACCTGAATACGAACGCACCATTTATGAACCACCTCGCCGTATGAACCGCCTCGTCGTATTGCTTTCCATCCTCCTGTTCCCTCTTGTTCTCTCCGCACAGGATTATGCCATACCCCGGATCTCCATCCAGGCGGAAATCCGGGAGGACGGGGCAACCGACCGCCGGGTCGGACTCGAGCACGTCAGGGAGGAGGAAGCGGCCTGGGTCGAAGCGCGCGAACGCGAACGACAGCTTTATCTGCTTGGAATGGGATTGAAGATCGTCCTGATACCGGCATCCCTAATCCTGTTCATCTGGTTCTACCGCCGTTATGGACGGCGGCATGAAATACGGAGTGATGCCCGCCGGATACAATACACCCCGCCCTCCGACCATCCGCCCGCCCTCATCCGCATGCTGATGCTCGGTCCGCTGAACTCCGATCCGAGCAAACTGAGCCTGGGAATCACCCTGTTCGACCTTGCTCGCCGCGGGTACTTCCGGATTGTTGAAAAGAAAGGGGAAAAAAGATTTCTCGGCAGTGAGACCCCCTGTTACCATCTTGAAAAAACCGGAAAAAAGCCGGATGACGATCTCAAAGAATGGGAGCTGAATCTCCTGGAAAAGGTAAACCATCGCGTGGATGAGGGTATCAACCGGATGGACAAGGTGCTGGACTGGACCGACAAGCCGGTGCGAAAGTGGTGGAAGACCTGGCGAAAACTCTTGAAAAAGTCACTCCGGGAGCAACAATGGTTCGATCCACAGTCAACAAAAGCGATGATGTTCCATTTTATGGCACAATTGCCGATAGCTCTGGCCATGATCGCCGTCACCTTCCTGACCGGGCCGGCAGGATTGATCGGTATCTTTTTCATGTTCATCATGCTGAGCCTTAGCCTGACCCTGGCTAAACGGACCAAAGCCGGGGAAGAGCTGCACGCCCGGTGGAGAGCCTACCGGAAAGCACTGAAAAAAGGGCCGAACAGCTCCTTCCGGCAACAAGAGATAGGCAGACACTTTGTCTATGCCATTGCACTCGGCCTCACAAAAAAGCAGTTGGAAAAACGACTTTCCAGCGTACCTCCCGATAGTCCTCTTTTTCTGTGGGTAGTGCCCCTTTCGGAAGCATCCGGTCCGGCCGAGATGGCGGCCGGACTCAGCACCCTGGCCTCGAGCGGCACCAGCAGCTTCAGCGGGATGCCGGGATCCAGAGGTGCCGGCGCCGGTTCAACGAGCGGTGGTTCCGACTGAGGGGCCGGGTAGCTCCTTTCATTGCAGAGATCCACAGGCGCCGTTGTACCGATGTTTCCGGCGGAGGAGCGCGGTAACTCCGCTGACACGCGCGAGTTATTTTGCTTTATGTCATCATCTGCAGCTGCGAATCTACAGCTACGACACGTCTACACTTCATCTTGCTTTCTTGCTACGGATAGTTATATTACTGTTTATATGGCACTTGTTGATTAGTTGAGCTTGTCACAAATACCCTGTCACATGAACAAATCATACGATGAGGCAACGATGACGGCGCGTTTCGCCATAACCTGCACCCTGATCTTTGCGGTACTGATCCTGTGGATGCCGGCGCCGGGGCAATCTGCCGTTTCCAATGACAACGCCGATACCGTTTACCGCATAGAAACCGTGGACGGCACCACAACGGTTGGCCGGCTCATCCGCGAAGACGATGATGCGGTCGTGCTCTATGTCGAGGGACTAGGTGAAGTCACTATTCGCAGAGACAACATCCGGGAAATCACCGAGCTGGATGAAACGGCATTTGTCCGCGGTACATACTGGTACCCCAACCCGCACGCCACCCGCTATCTTTTCGGTCCCAATGCCCTGCCTTTGGGGAGAAGAATGGGTTATTATCAAAATACCTGGATCTTCTTCAACAATGTAAATTATGGTGTGACCGAACGCTTCTCCATGGGCGTCGGCATGGTTCCTCTGTTTCTGTTCGGGGTCGGACAAACCCCGGCCTGGCTGCTGCCGAAAATCTCTCTGCCACTGGGAACCGACCAACTGAATATTTCGGCCGGCGCCATGTTTGGCGGAGTGATCGGAAGCGGCTTCGGAGGTGTGGGGTTGCTGTACGGGAATCTCACGTTTGGAGGTCGGAACAGCAATATTTCAGCCGGATTGGGTTACGGATATGTTGATGACGGATTGAGCGACCGCCCTTCTGTAAATATCGCAGGGATGCACCGGCTGTCACAGCGATATTACATTATCACGGAAAACTACTTTTTCCCGAGCGGAGATGGTGATTACAATGCGGTCGGTTCCCTCGGCCTTCGTTATGCACCGGAGTCCTTCGCCGTGGACTTTGCACTGGTCCGGCCGGAAGGAGTTGGGGGAGACTTCATCGGAATTCCCTGGCTGGGAGTAAGCATACCGTTCAGCAGATAAAACAGCGTTACACGGTATTGATGCTTATTGCTCCGGCTTTCCCCCGGTTGTGCCATTTTTGCCCGACTGTGTCTGCTTATAACTGA
>SLOL01000058.1 GCA_007132495.1 Balneolales bacterium | reverse complement strand
CCGGAAAAAAGTAATCGTTTTATAATCGGGTTCATTAACAGGTTGTTCTGCGGTTATCGGCTACAAATACATTCGGCAACTGTAGCAGTGTGATTTTATAAAAGATAATGATAACGAATTCAAAATTGCAGCGATATCACCAACTATGACGATTGAACATGCCATCAGGTTCATTTCACATCGAAGATCCCGGATGCGGAGAGTCCGGGTGTGAAGAACAAGGTAAAAGCGGGCTCCGGAATAAAACCGTCACACCCGGTCAGACGGTTTTGCCGTGTACCGGGTCGTCAATCGAGGATAAACCGGGGAATGTCTCTCGGCAGGCGGACGAGCGTTTCGTAGTTGACATTTCTGGTCAAATCACTGAATGATGAAACCGTAATCCGGTTGTTTTTCTGGCTGCCCATCAAGACCACTTCGTCGCCGCGTTTAACGCCCGGACAGTGCGATACATCAGCGATCAGCATATTCATGTTTACGGTGCCTACAACCGGCACTCTCCTGCCCTGGATGAGCACTTTACCGAGATTGCTCAAACTCCGGTTGAAGCCGTGGCTGTAGCCAACCGGTACGGTTGCGATCACCGTTTGGCTGGTTGCCTGATAAGCGGTACCGTAGCCGATAAATTCGCCCGCCTTCACTGTCTTGATACTCATGATGCGGGTTTTCCAGCTGATGATCTGGCGCAGAGGGTTATCCGTCATGCGCTTTTTCCCGTTTTCCGTCAGATACTGCATGTAGGTCTCTTTGCTGGGCCAGTACCCATACTGCGCTATGCCGACCCTCACCATGTCCATCCTGGTCTGAGGATACGAAATCAGCGGTGCCGAGCAGGCGGTGTGACACATCTCCGGCTTTACACCGTTCTTCCGCAGATACCACTGAAAACGATTGAAGTTGGCTATCTGGTTCTGTATGCGCAGATAATTGGCGATGCTTTCGGCTCCGGCATAGTGCGTGCTGATCCCCTTGACCTGCAGAAGGTGAGCATGGTCAACCAGTATTTTCTTCAGTTTGTTGCGGTCCTCCCAGTGAAATCCGATCCGGTTCATGCCCGTTTCGAGCTCTACATGGATCATTGCCCGTTTTTTTTGTAGCTGCGCCGCTTTGATGGCCGCCTCCAGCCGCTCAAACTCGAATACATAAAAGGAGATATCATTTTCAATAGCCCAATCCAGCTCATTATCATCGATCATGCCCATAATCATGACGTGTGACCCATCCTGTTTAACCATATGGGCACGAAGCGCTTCGTCTGCACTGTGCACGGCAAAAAGATCGATATTGCACGCTTCGGCCAGCGGGATAAAGTGCTCAATACCATGCCCGTAAGCATTGCCTTTGATTACGGAACAGTACCGGACATCCGGACCTGCAAGACGTTTCAGAAATCGCAGGTTGGAGCGCAGAGCCGATTTGTTGATCTCGATAAAAGAAGAATGAAACATCGAATATTGGCTGGATAATAGTGGATTATATAATCTAATTGAGGGAAATGAAACTCAACGGCCCCATTGAGGAAACAGGTCTCAACGGTCACGCAGTCCTGCAGCATCAATGATCCCGCTGAATAACAATACGCCGGTCCGCAGAATTTCATCCGGAAAATCAAAGCTGGGATTGTGCATATGGGGCTGGTCCGTTCCGGATCCCAGTCCGAACAGCGCTCCGGAGAACCGTTCGGTAAATCGACCGAAGTCCTCCGACCAGGAAAACGGCTGTGGCCGGCGGATGACCTCCGGGACGGTTTCCCCCCCACTCTTTTCCTTGAGCTCTTGTGCTACTTTTTCCACCAGTTTCACCGCTCCGGAGTTATTTATCGTGGGCTGAAACCGCTCGGTCCATTCGTACTCCATTTCCAGGTCCCATTTTTGTGCTTCCATCCGTGCCAGCTCCACGGCCCGCTCCCCAAGTTTCTCGAGGTCACCGGAGTCGTGGGCACGCAGCGTCGCCATCACTTCGGCATAGCCCGGTGTGGTGCCGAACGCCTGCTCTCCCATCCTTGCATGAATCACGGTTACCAGTCCGGCATGATCAAACGGTATAACCGTCCGAGGCAGATTCTGCCACTCATGAATCAGATTGGCCGTTGCCGATGCCGGGGTTTTTGCCTCTTCCGGATGTGCGGCATGAGCGGTAATGCCTTTCAATCTCACGATCAGGCCCCATGAACCGGCTGCAAATATACCGTCCCGCAAAATGACAGTCTGAAGGGGAAATCCGGGCAGATTATGCAGCGCAAAGACATGGTCAGGTGCGAGATCCTGCAGCCGGCTGTCATTCAGCATACGCTCCGCCCCTTCCCCCGTCTCTTCGGCGGGCTGAAAAAGCAGATAGATCCTGCCTTTGGTCGGCGGATTTTCCCGCAGCTCTGCCGCCAGTCCGAGCAGAATCGTCATATGACCATCATGCCCGCATTTGTGTGAAACTCCTTTTGTCCGCGATGCATGGGGCACATCAATCGACTCATCGATCGGCAGGGCATCCAGCTCCGCACGAAACAGTATTGACGGACCCTCACGGCCGCTGTCCACGGTCGCCAGAATTCCGTGTCCGCCGATCCCCTTCCTGATATTCCCGATACCGCTTTTCTGCAGTCTTTCTATAACATACGCAGCGGTTTGCTCTTCTTTATGGGCCGTT
Organism: Balneolales bacterium; assembly: GCA_007132495.1. GTDB lineage: Bacteria > Bacteroidota > Rhodothermia > Balneolales > Natronogracilivirgulaceae > SLOL01. The sequence continues at coordinate 30,878 of SLOL01000058.1, read as the reverse complement.
TCGGCCAGGCGGTGCAGCACTTTTCTGACATCGGCAAGTTTCATACGAAAAACGGATGTTGAGTCGATCAGATTTTGAATTTTTAAATACGTACAGGGCCGGTTAATGGATTGAATACCGGGGTTCCGCAAATGGTCAGGGTGGAAAAGATATCAATAAAACCGGCCTGTTACCAGTTGCGGATCGGGATAGGTCTGCAGCGCCTTCGCCCGGTCGGCTTCAGACACCACTCCCGGCATATCAGGCTCTTCGGGCCGGACCAGCGACAACTGAAAATGCAGATGGGGAACCCAACCTCCGTTTTCGTGTTCATTCCCCACGAATGCAAATACATCGCCCCGCTTCAACGACTTCCCTTCCCCGATGTTATCCAGGGATGCGCGGGAGAGGTGACCGAATAGGGCATAGAGGACCATCTCATCTGCGTTTACCCCCGGTATACCTGTCACCCTGTGCTCGGTGACAATGGTCGGACCGTAATCCCCCGCCCGGGCATTATCCCGATAGCACAAAACCCTGCCATCGGCAAAAGCATGGAGAGGCGTACCCGGCGGCACCCAGAAATCCAGACCCATATGAATATCACGCTCGCCATGGAAGAGACCGGCCGTGTACATATTCCGCCTTTTTTCGTTGTAACGGCCGATCGACGGAGGGTCCAGAGAGATAGCTGCGGGGTCATATCCTGCAGACAGATCCAGCACTTTGTACCTTTCACCGATAAAAATGACGGGATGAAAATCTTTCGGAGGACGGCCGGGGTGCGTTATTCCGGACATGGCAAAGTCTATTCGATCATTTTATCGATATAGTCGGAATTCATCAGTCCGAGTGCCCCGACATACTTGAGACGAAAGGAAACCATGTCGCCCACCTTCAGATCCCGTTCATTCTGGCCGACATTCACCACCAGCATATCGGAACTGGCATCCACAATTTCGATATCCTTGCTTTTCGGGATCAGGAAATCGGGCTGGATATCCAGATAACCGATATCGAGGATGGCACGAAAGGCGGTTTTGCCGTAGAGCTCTTCATCTACTTCCATGGTTTCACCCTGCGGATTGGCGGCGATCTCCCCGCTCGGCACCATAGGCTTTTCATGAATCTCGATTACCTGTGTGTAAAGTTCAAGAACCGACGGCTCCATTCCTTCTATGGTATCGCCGCTGAACAGATCCAGTCCGAAATAGAGTGTTTCACCTATCCGGAAGTGATTGACACTTACCGGCAGGTCGCCCCGGAGAATCAGCGGCAGAACCACCGATGTACCACCGGAGACCCAGCGGATTTTCCGGTTGAATTTCAACTCGATGATCTGCTTGTAGAGTGCCAGCTGGATGAGCTTGTCCGAGCTGGGCATCACGCCGTGGAGGCAGTTGAGATTGGTGCCGAGTCCGATGATCTCGATATTGGGCAGATTGAAGATCTCACCATAAAAATCGATGAGTTCCTCCCGCATAACACCTTCCCGCAGATCACCCATTTCGATCATGATGATGATCATGTGCTTTCGTTGTTGCCGGACCGCCTCCTTTGACAGCAGACGGATGGTGGAAAGCTCCGTATTGAAGCTGACATCGGCATACTTTATGATCTCCTTGATATATTTCTTGGGGGGCGGTTTGATGTAAACGGTCTGCACTTCCGGGTCGATCTCCTTGACGACCTGCAGGTTACTCACTCTCGAATCGTGAATTTCCCGGGCGCCGAGGTTGATCACTTCCCGAATATAGTCTTTGTTGCCGCAGAAAAGCTTGGTCACCACACCCCACTCGATGTGATGTTCCTCGAAAAGCTTTTCGAGGTACTGGTAGTTGTGTTTCAGTTTGTCGCGGTACAGCTTCAGGTAAGCCATATCTATTTCTTGTACCTCATTTCAAGGTATTTATTGGTAAATCCGATGCGTTCATAAAGCCGTTTTGCCGGGTTGTCCGGTTCCACGTGCAGGGCTACATCGCCCCTGGCAGATTCGACAGCTTTCTCCATGAGCTGCTTTCCGATTCCTCTTCCCCTGGTCCGGGCATCCACAGCGATATAGACCAGCAGGTTTTCCGGTACATAGCCGCTCATACCGGTCTCGCATACCACAACAATACCAAGTATCTCTTCGGAACCGCTGTTTTCGGCGGCTGCCAGCACAAAACCCCGTCGATGCTCGGTGATGCCAAGGGCATAATGCAGACACTTCATGATATCTGCCCGGGAGTCACGAAAACGGTCCAGATGTTCATGGAGGAAGTCAGCCAGTTGATCAGGGGAAAACATGGCATCCTTGTAGTTATCCGGAGTAATGGTTTCGATGGTAAAAGAACTGCTCATAAAAGAAAACCGTATTTATTTGTTATCGGGTAACAGATAGGAGAAGGTTATGAAAATCAGCAGGGATGCCAGCAGACCAAAAAATATGGGATCCAATCCAAAAGGCATACTAATCTGTAACGGAACTCCAAAAGGCAAATTTTCATCGGAAAAAATGGTAAGACCCAGGGTTAAAACACCACCGGCGATCATCGACCACCATGCGGCCGCATTACTGCTGCGCTTCCAGTACAACCCGCCGATAATGGGAACCAGCAGGGCCGATACCATAAACGCATACGAATAGAGCATGATCTGCAGCACCGTGTCAAAGACTGCGGCCAGCATGAATGCCAATATCCCGAGGGACAGGGTCACAATTTGTGACACGCGTATCATGGAAATCCTGTTCACATCAATATTAAACAATTTTTCGATAATATCCGTTGTCACATTGCCTGAAGCGGCAACCAGACAGCTGTCGGCGGTTGACATGATAGCCGAAAAATAGGCGGACATCATTAAGCCCATGAGTCCGACCGGCAACACGGTGCGCAGCAACATCGGCAGCCCCTGCTCCTCATGCATCTCCGATGCCATTTCATAGCCCATATAGGCGAACATTCCCTGATCGGCCGCAACTTTGGCAAACAGACCGAGCAATACACCCATAAAGGCCATAACCGGCCATTCGAGCAGACCGGCCAGGTACCACGCTTTTTGGGCATCCCTCTCGGATCGGGTGGCGTAAATACGCTGGTAAAGCGTCATACCGACAAACCATATCGGCAGGATGGTGATGCCCCAGTTAACCAGTTGCTGCCAGGAGATATTGCGAAGAGAGAGCATTTCGGGTCCGACGGTCTCCCTGATGGCCTCGATTCCGCCCACCGAGTGGTATCCGATCGGAATTCCCACGAAAATGAGTCCGCCCAGCAGCAAAATCCACTGAAAGGTGTCGGTATAGATTACCGCTTTAATTCCCCCCATCACCGTATACACAATGATGATAAAAGCCATCAGATAGAGAGCGGCATCAAGGCTCATGCCGTCGAAAGATGAGGAGGCCAGACGTGCGCCTGCCAACATCTGGGAACTGCTGAATCCGACATAGCCGATAGCCGATATGATACCGGCCAGAAATGCGACTTTGGCGTTGAAAAAATGGCTGAACACCTCCGGCATGGTGTAAAAGCCTTGTTCGGTTGAGAGATTTTTTACTTTCGGAATGAGAAAGACGGCGGCAAGCCAGGCCCCTACCAGCCCGGTAAACAGCATCCAGGAACCGGAAATCCCCATAACGAAACCGAGCCCGCCCAGACCGATGGAAAACCCGCCGCCAACATCGGTAGCTACCACCGAAAGTCCGACATGGGAGTATCCCATTTTCCGGCCACCGATATAATATTCGTCAGCTCCCTTGTTCTTGAAGTAGAAGTAGGTCCCGATACCAAGAATAACCGCGAAATAGAGAACAAAGACAGTCAGGTCAACTGGATTCATCTGTCGCTAAAAATTTGTACCCGGTTATCATGGCCGGTCAGTAGAATATAAACGTTGGTATATGTGCAAATAACGCCGTAAAGATTGATAATAATCATTCCAATAGCAAATCAACGATAACAGAATACAGAGTTCTGCATTCTGAACTCTGTATTCTGAATTCTGATTTCTGTATTCTGAGTTCTGTATTCTGTATTCTAAAACCTGTAAACCAACACTTTTTGAAAAGATGCAAATCAACCTGAAACGAATTGATGATGCTTTTCATCTCGAAGCAACCAATGAACTGGGAAACCGTATCGAGATGGACGGAGCTCCGAAAATCGGGGGATCCGACAAAGCGGCACGACCAATGGAAGTATTGCTGATGAGTCTGGCCGGTTGCAGCTCTATGGATGTGCTTGACATTCTGAAAAAACAGCGCCAGACTGTGGAAGATTTCCGGATTGAGGTAACCGCAGAGCGCGAAAAAGACAAAACGCCCTCTCTGTTTACTGATATCCATCTTCATTATTATTTTAAAGGTGAGCTGGATGAGAAAAAAGTGGAAAGGGCTGTCCGCTTGTCAATGGAAACCTACTGTTCGGTGACCAAAATCGTTGAAAAAACCGCAAAAGTTACATACGAGTACACTATTACGTAATATACAGACCTCGTAACACACAGACCTCATATCAGTACCCGGGGGCTGTTGCGGACCGGACTTTGAGATGCATACCAATAATCACCGCCATGAGTAAGAAATTTGAAACCAGAGCCATCCGAACGCAGGCCGAACGTACGCAACACCGTGAACATGCGGTACCGGTCTATCTCACTTCCGGTTTTGCCTTCGATTCCGCCGAACACGGACGAGCGCTGTTTGCCAATGAGGAGGAAGGAAATGTTTACAGCCGTTACAGCAACCCCAATACCGACGAGTTTGTCCGGAAAATATGCGAGATGGAGCAGGCTGAAGACGGCATTGCCACCGCTTCGGGCATGTCGGCCGTTTTCTCCAGCATAGCCGGACTCCTCAACAGCGGTGACCATCTGCTGGTCGGCCGGGCCATATTCGGCTCCACACACCAGGTCCTTACACAGCTGTTAACCCGGTGGAATATTACGCATACCTATGTGGATATCAAGGATCCGGATAGCTGGGAGAAGGAGATTCGTCCCAATACACGAATGTTCTTTGTTGAGACGCCATCCAACCCCGGGCTGGATCTGATCGACCTCGAGCGTGCCGGTGAGGTGGCCCGAAACAACAACCTGATCCTGAATGTGGACAACTGTTTTGCCACCCCCTACCTGCAGCAGCCGGGAGCGTATGGCGCGGATCTGATCGTACACTCCGCCACCAAATTCATTGATGGACAGGGCCGGACCATTGGCGGTGTGGTCGTCGGCCGGCAGGAGCTTATCGACGAACTTCGATTTTTCGCCCGGCACTCCGGCCCGGCGATGTCTCCGTTCAATGCGTGGGTGCTTTCGAAAAGCCTGGAGACCCTGGCGGTTCGTATGGAGCGCCATTGTGATAATGCGCTGGCCCTTGCCCGTTATATGGAGGATCACTCCGCAATATCATGGGTAAAATACCCTTTCCTGCCATCCCATCCACAGCACGAACTGGCCCGGAAACAGATGAAGATGGGCGGCGGTGTTTTGGTCTTTAATTTTGACGAAGGGCTGGAAGCCGCCAAGGCCTTTATCGATCGTCTTGAGATGCTTACGATTTGTGCCAATCTGGGTGATACGCGGACTATTGTTACCCATCCGGCCTCTACTACCCACTCCAAACTGACCGAGGAGGAGCGGCTGACGGTTGGCATTACACCGGGTCTGACCCGGATCGCGGTCGGTCTTGAACACATTGATGATATCGTTGCCGATATTGCGCAGGCATTGGATCGCCGGTAAATAGCGCAGGCATTGGACCGCCGGTGAATAGCGCAGGCATTGGACCGCCGGTGAATAGCACAGGCTTTGGATCACTAATGAGACATTGTTATTAAAAACTATTCAATTATATTATCCGTTATATCCGTTATATTAGGTAGTAGTAATATATTATTAATGCATTTCCTGAATATACTTCTAACCATGTTATCCGGGTGTCTATATGAAAATGACTTCAGTGATATCCCTTATTATTCTGGTAATCGGATTACAGGCGTGTGCAACAAGTGAACCGTCTTCAGAGGGCCGGGTTGTCGAAGTTGATACTGAAGAACTCGAACGCCAGGAACGCGCCACCAACGTGGAACTGTCCGATTATCTGCGACGCCTTGCCGGTGTAACCGTTAGCGGAAGCGGTAACAATGTCTCGGTGCAGATCGGCGGCATCTCAACATTCGGTGCCAACACCGAACCTCTTTACGTTGTGGACGGTCAGGTGGTGGGTACCAGCTATGCCGGAGTAAATAACTTCATTAATGTGCGGGATATTGACACCGTACGGTTACTGAAAGGCAGTGCGGCTTCCGTATACGGGGTCCGGGGCGCCAACGGAGTAATATTGATTGAAACCAGAAAATAGTTGTATCAGCATAACGGGTTCAGATTTTACCAAAACACCTGTTCCGGCTAAAGCCTCTGCTCCTTACGGACCCGGCAATCATTATTCGTAAAAAAGGCCTTGCAAGTCAAAAACCTGCAAGGCCTTATAGTGGCGGGGGCAGGATTCGAACCTGCGACCTTCGGGTTATGAGCCCGACGAGCTACCAGCTGCTCCACCCCGCAGTAGCTAGAATAGCATAATACGGCTTTTTTTCGGATTTGTCAAGATTATCTGAAATACTCATGCGGTTATTTATTCAAATGCGAGGGTGGATTTTTGTTACTGAGTGTACTTATTGGTACCTTGTGTGCCACTTGGAAACAACCTATTCAGTTAAAAATTACAGGCTTCATGACTCACAATGTCCACATTACTCCTGACAACGTACACAGCACCCTCGGCAAACACATCTTGACAGATGGTATGAGTATGGTGCTGGATCTCGACAAAAGTAAAGGCCCCTATATATTCGATGCCAGGAGCAATCGTTTTCTACTCGATTTTTTTACGTTTTTTGCCTCCAACCCACTGGGGATGAACCATCCCAAACTGGTTGAAAATGAAGCCTTTCGTGACAAAATCGGAAGGGTGGCCATTCACAATCCCTCCAACTCCGATATATATTCACGGGAAATGGCCGAATTTGTCGAGACGTTTTCCAATATCGGAATCCCGGACTATCTGCCGCATGCCTTTTTTATTGCCGGTGGCGGTCTTGGTGTGGAGAATGCTTTGAAAGCGGCATTCGACTGGAAGGTTCAGAAAAATTACGAGAAGGGCTACCGGACCGACAAAGGACACAAAATCCTCCATTTTGACGAGGCATTCCATGGTCGAACCGGTTATACCATGTCCTTGACCAATTCCCAGCCGGTCAAGATCGCACGTTTCCCGAAATTCGACTGGCCGCGGGTGAAAAATCCGAAAATGGTCTTCCCGATGGATGAAAAAAATACCGCTGATGTCATCACACGGGAAAACGAGGCTATCGCACAGGCCGAACGTTATTTCGAGTTGAACAAAGATGATATTGCGGCCATCATCATTGAACCGATCCAGGGAGAAGGCGGTGACAACCATTTTCGCCCTGAATTCCACCGCGCGCTTCGGGAGCTTGCCGACCGCCATGAAGCGCTGCTCATATACGACGAGGTGCAAACCGGAGTCGGACTCACCGGAAAGTTCTGGGCACACGAACATTACGTAAAACCGGATATCATAGCCTTCGGAAAAAAAGCACAGGTTTGTGGTATGCTTGCCGGCAAACGGCTTGATGAGGTGGAAAATAATGTGTTTAATGTCGCTTCACGGCTCAATTCCACCTGGGGCGGCAATCTGGTCGACATGGTCCGTTTCTCCCGTTATCTCGAGGTGATCGAGGAAGAGGACCTGGTTACGAACGCAGCGAAATCCGGTGCCTATCTACAGAAAAAAATCGGTGAACTGATCGGCGAGTTCGACTTTATCAACAATGCCCGTGGCCGGGGTCTGATGTGCGCCTTCGACTTTGCAGAAACCGAATACCGCGATACCTTTCTGCCGCTGGTATTTGAAAACGGAGTACTGATCCACCCGAGTGGGTCGCGCACCCTGCGTTTCCGCCCGCCTCTGAATACTCAACCGGAACAAATTGACGAAGGAATCGATATTATTCGCAAAACGCTCATTGAAACGCGGGACCGGTTTCCCGGGCTGAAGGACACCTTCGCCGTAATCGATGAGGTGAAATAGCCGGGACAGCACGAAACACAAGAGTACCCGCAGCTATTACAACGCGCAACACGGGTGTAGCACAGCTTTGACAGCACGCTACACGGGAGTAGCCGCAGCCGCATTACCGGATACCGCATCCGGAACGACTCCTTCGTAAATCGAACGCAGCGTTTCCACCGGAATATCGGCAAAATCTTCAATGATCAGCCGGTCACCTTCAACCACACCCAGGTGATATGCCGGAATATCGGCTTCCCGGAATAACGATGTCAGCTCTTCACGTCTTTCGGGCGATACACTCAACAAAATTCCCGACTGCGCCTCACTGAAAAGCTGTTCAACTACGTTCTGTCCGGGAAGATCCAGCCGGACATTGGCGCCGATGCCCGAGAAGATCGTTTTCTCTATCAGGGATATGGCCAGTCCCCCATCCGACAGATCGTGGGCCGAAGAGACCAGTCCCTCATGAATAGCACGCAATACCGTCTGTTGCAATGCCCGTTCAAACTCCATATCCAGATCCGGCGCGTCTCCCGCAGTGAGATCATGGAGAAATGAGAGATACTCAGTTCCGTCAATGCCGCTCCGGGAGGCACCAACATAAATGATATCATCACCGGCAGTCTGAAAACCGGCCGGGGTCGTATGCTTTTCGCAATCTTCAATGAGGCCGAGCATGCCTATGACCGGTGTTGGAAATATGGCACCACGGGGATTTTCATTGTAAAAACTCACATTGCCGCCGGTAACAGGGGTTTCAAATACCTCACAGGCATCACCCATACCCCCAACGGCCTCTTTGAAGGTCCAGTACACCTCCGGCTTGTACGGGTTTCCGAAGTTAAGGCAGTTGGTAATCGCCATCGGTTTTCCACCCGCACAGACGATATTCCGGGCTGCTTCGGCAACGGCGATTTGTCCTCCTTTGCGTGGATTGAGGTAGACATAACGTCCGTTACAGTCGGTTGTAACAGCCAGTGCCTTTTTGGAATCTTTAATGCGCACCACACCGGCATCCGAGGGACCGGGTCCGGTTACGGTATTGGTACGGACCATATAATCATACTGTTCATACACCCAGCGTTTGGATGCGATGTTCGGCGATTGAAGCAAAGCCAGCATCGTCTCCTGAACATCAGCGACATCGACATACGATGAGATATCGGTGGATCCGGTCTTTTCAAGATATTCCGGCTTACTTGTTTCCCGGATATAGACGGGAGCGCCGCCCCCCAATACCAGGCTGTCGGCAGGCATATCGGCCTTGACTTTACCGTCGCGCAGGTACACGACCCTTCCGGTATCGGTCACCTCTCCGATCACCACCGCATTCAGATCCCATTTGGCAAATACATCCATCACTTCCTGTTCACGGCCCTTGTGAGCGACGATCAGCATACGCTCCTGGCTTTCTGAAAGGAGGATTTCATAGGCGCTCATGTCCGCTTCACGAAGCGGTACCTTATCCAGATCAACATGCATCCCGACACCGGTTTTGGCACTCATTTCGGAACTGGAGCAGCTGATGCCGGCCGCACCCATATCCTGGATGCCCACAATGGCACCGGTCTTAAGTGCTTCCAGAGTTGCTTCCAACAGCAGCTTCTCGGTAAAGGGATCGCCCACCTGGACACTCGGTCGTTTGGCTTCGCTCTTCTCGCTGATCTCTTCGGATGCAAAAGTCGCCCCATGAATCCCGTCCCGGCCGGTTGATGCTCCCACTATCAGAACGGGGTTGCCCACCCCATCGGCAACCGCCGATGCGGTATCCTCGTGCTTGACAATACCCACGCTCATCGCATTTACCAGCGGATTGCCTTCATAGCTTTTGTCGAAATAGATTTCGCCACCAACCGTCGGCACACCAAATGAGTTGCCGTAATCGGCAATGCCGCGCACCACTCCATCCAGCAGATACCGCACGCGGGGTTCGCTCATGGATCCGAAACGTAGTGAGTTAAGCGCGGCAACGGGACGAGCTCCCATAGTAAAAATATCGCGATGGATACCGCCAACCCCGGTAGCGGCTCCCTGGTAGGGTTCAACAGCAGAGGGGTGGTTGTGACTCTCTATCTTGAAAGCACATGCCAGGCCATCGCCAATATCCACCAGTCCGGCATTCTCTTCACCGGCTCCCACAAGCAGATTTTTGCCGCTTTTCGGCAGTGTTTTCAAAACCGCAACCGAGTTTTTGTAGGAGCAGTGCTCGCTCCACATGACCGAATAGACTCCCAGCTCCGTAAATGTGGGTGTACGGCCCAGATACTCCCGGATTTTTTCATACTCTTCATCAATAAGTCCGTGCTCGCGTGCCAGTTCAATAGTTACTTCAGGTTCTGAATGCTTCGATTTTGCCATGTTCAGGTTGCTTGATCAATGTGATGGTGAAAGTGCTTCTGTAAGTTGCGAAAAATGACGAAAGGAAAAATCGGCGGCATCCGCTTCCGGACCCGGACCCTGAGGCACGTACCACGCTGTTTTCCATCCGCTCTGCTTGCCGCCCAGTATATCCGATGAGTACGAATCGCCGACATAAAGCAGCTGCTCCGCCGGGTAGTTCACCTGTTCTGCAGAATATTCAAATATGCGCGAATCCGGTTTCAAATACCCCACTTCTTCCGATATAATCAGATTCCGCGAAAAGCGGTGCAACGAGAAAAATTCAAATTTCTTTTTCTGTACCTCGGTGAAGCCGTTGGTCATAATCCCGACCTTATAACGCTTTGAAAGTGTTATAAACGCTTCTCTGGCATCGTCAATCCACTCCCAGTGCCGCTGATAGTACTGCATGTAAATCTCATCGGCCTCTTTCCAGTCGGGCATTTCCACCTGAAGTTCACCGAAGGTATACTCAAGTCTCCGGCGTTTCAATGTGTACTGATCGACGTCATTATTGCGGTACGCCTCCCAAAGTCTGTTGTTGACCTCGGCATATGCCGCTGCAAACGCCTCCGGACTAACCATCTGAAGCTGGGGAAAGTGACTCCATAGATCCATCAGTGCCCGTTTCTGCGCTTTTTTATGGTCGATGAGTGTATCATCCAGATCAAAAAAGATGAAGCTTACTTCATTGAAGCCGGAGTTCAGGGGAAATTGATTGCTGCTCATGTTATCTTTAATCATGGGTAAAAGATAAAAATAAGATCTTGGGCAACCTTTCCATAAAAAAACTATCTTGACTCCGTTTTTTTTAAAGAAAATGTTTTCATAAAAACCTGTTTCATTTTTTCTGCATGTCACCCCAGATGAAGCTCAAGCGTTACGACGAAATTACCCGGCTTCCCAATGTCACCGAACTTAACCACTACCGGGAAGGAGATCATGCTCCGGTCCGTGGTAAATGGACCTCACTATTTGGCAACAATAATCCGATAACCCTGGAGCTGGCTTGTGGTAAAGGCGAATATGCCCTTGCACTGGCAGAGCAGTATCCGGACCGGAATTTCATCGGTATCGATATCAAAGGCGACCGCCTCTGGAAAGGAGCGCAGGCCGCACTGGAAAACGGTCTCAACAACGTCCATTTTCTACGGGCAAGAATTGATCATCTCTGCAACTACTTCGCCCCCGGTGAAGTTGAAGAGCTGTGGATCACCTTTCCAGACCCCTATATCAAAAAACCAAAAAAACGAAAACGGCTTACCCATCCCGTGTTCCTGCGAAGATACGCAAATGTGTTGAAGTCCGACGGCTGGATCCACCTTAAAACCGACAGTGATATTTTTTTTGATTTTACGCTTAATATTCTGGATATTTTCAATTTACCAGTAAAATATAAAACTGATGATGTTTACGCGCTGTCGGCTCCTCCCAGGCACCTTGACATCCGGACGTACTATGAAAAGATACACCTTGAAAACGGCCTGACCATCAAATATCTCTGTTTCGGACTCGATGACGCTATCATGAAGCCCGATCCACCCGCTGTTCAATACCTGAAATAGAACCCTTACCGGCTTCAATATTCTATATGGTGTTCTTCTCCAACCCTGTGTATCCACCCTGTCTCCGGCGAATCACGGTCGCCACCGGACGCATTTTATTGATCAGCCTGTTTTGGATTGCGGTACTGACGGGACCGGCCGCCTCCAGTGAACCGTCCGGCCTTTTTTCCATCGCCGGGCCGGATGGTGCCGTTACATCTTTTTCTGCGGGAGAAATGCTGCCGATAACCCTGAATCATGAATTGCTGGATCAACTTACCCGTAAAGGTGAAACGTTCACTGTTTCGCTTTTTCCGGGTGATCCGGGAATCTACCGCATCACCGGGGTGTCCGAATTTGTGGAGGGATACCGCTCTGTGCGTGCCGTCCACGAAAACAACCCCCATGACCAGATAACCTTCACTTACGGGAACGGACAAGTAGTCGGCACCGTCGACCGGTTCAACCGCGGTGAATCCTACCATATCCGGCAAAATACCACGAAGACATCCAAAGCAGCTTCGGAAACCGGTACCGGTCATGTTCTCTATTACCGCAATCCTGAAGAAGAGAACATCCTGGAATGCGGAGTAAACCACGATCTGCACAGTGGAGCTCCCACCCCGGCTCCGGCTGACGGGTACCATGACCACAGTTCCCTGTTTTCTCCCTTTGATATCGAAACATCCGAAACGTCAATGGAGGCCGGCGTCCCCATCGATCTGATGATCATCTACACCAATGATGCCAAATCCTGGGCGGAAAATAATGAGAACCCGGACGTTAACAACATCGACCAGCTCATCGCCCAGATGATGAATCTGTCACAGCAGGCCCTCGACAACAGCAAGCTGGGCATTGAATTGCGTGTCGTCCGCATCTATAACACCGAATTCCAGGAGAATGGGCATGACTCGCCGGGGGATCTGCGAAAACTTACCGCAATGCCCGGTGACGACCGGTTTGAGAGCCAACATCTGGGTCACATGGACCATATCCATGATATGCGGGATGTTCATGGCGCCGACCTGGTAGCCATGATTGCCGATGTAGCGGATGTGGGCGGTATTGCATGGCTCTTAAACAGCATCAGCGGTGCTTCCCAGTGGGGATTTTCTTTGAATAATGTGCGGCAAGTGGCCACTACCTACACCCTGGTCCACGAGATCGGTCATAACATGGGAAACGCCCATGCCAGAGAACAGCAAAATGCACCCGCGGATGCGTTCGGCGGCCTTTTTGAGTATTCTACCGGATGGCGTTTTCTCGGCGAGAACAGGTTCTCGTATGCGACCATCATGACCTACCCCGAGCTGCAAAGCGATCGCATTCCGTATTTTTCAAATCCGGATATTCTATTTGAGGGTGTACCTACCGGCAGTTATGACGCTCCGAATGCACCGGCCGACAATGCGCGGAATATGAGATTAACCCGTCATATGGTCGCAAATTATAGAATGTCGCAAAGTCATTCGCCACAAGTATATGCTGACGAATCGGTTATACAAGTCGAAGCTGAACCGGACAGCGTCGGAGAAATCCGGTTGACGCTCGGTAATGATGGCAACAGTACTCTGCACTGGACCGTGGATGCCGCCTATCCGGAAGTTGCACCCATAGCCAAAGATGCACGTCATGAGATCACCCGAATTCCGGATGCTAACGCGGATCTCGTGCCTGCTGAGCTGGCTACACCCTGGACCCTTTACCGTGGTTCTTCCGCATCGCTGGCACGGCTATCGCCTCCTTACCTGGACCGGAATCGTGACCGGATGATCCGGCGGAGAAACGGCTCCCAATTTTTTTCGAATTTGCATTCTGATGAATATTCAGCCACTTCTCCGGACGTATATGCATCCACTTCCAACGACAAAACCGGTGATGTCTCCGTTCAGACCGGGGAAGAGCCCCTGCCGCCCGGAACCCTTTTTTACACCGGCTTCGAAAATGATGAGGGGTTTGAGGTCGGGGAACACCTGCTCTACAACAACTTCACCCCCACTCCGAGAGACAGCCTCGCAAAATTTGAAATTTCCACGGACCATCCGTCATCCGGTTCGCAGCATCTGCGCTTGCGGCCGGTTACAGGCCTGAATGAGGGCAGAACCACCGGAGTGCGATTGCCGTTTCTGGGACCGCTCACCACCCAGGGATATTCCATCTCCATGGATTTGCGATTCAGCGACGACGACTCTGAAAACCAGTTTCACGTCATCATGGATGAGGCCTCCTCCGGTCAGAATTCCGCCTGGGTCTGGTTCGAAGAAGGAAATATCGCTTTCCGCAATCAGATTGGAGGACAGGAGTTTTACTATCTGAACAATCCCGTCAGCCCCGGTCAGCCCCTGTGGAAAGCGGGTGAGTACTTCAACTTCGAGATCCGCATCGATCCGGTCAACGACCGGATCCAATATCTTGTGGATGGTGTATTCGTCCAGACGGATAACTACTACGGCGGCGCCGCTCCCGAGGATATCCTGTTTGCCCATACGAACTACCACACCGGGGAGACGTTCGATATCGACAATGTGACAATCACCATGCTGAAAGATGTGGCGTTTCCCGGGATGCAGATGCGGAAAGAATCGGGCGCCATAGCAGCCGGGGATCAGCAGGAGATCACTTTTAATATTATTACCGATGATATTCCGGATGAGGTCTATGAGTTTGATCTGCGGGTGCACACCAACGATCCACTGCAGAAAACACTCTCCATTCCGGTCCGTTTAACCGTAAACGGATCTACCGTTTCTGCCGATCCGGAACCGTTGGCGAATGATTTTGAACTGTTTCCCAACTTCCCGAACCCCTTCAATCCGGTTACGGTGATCCGCTACCGGCTACCGGTGGAGAGTGAGGTGAGACTGGAAGTATATGACCTGCTCGGTCGCAGAATGGATACCCTCGTGGATGCACATACCCCCGCCGGAACCCACGAAGTCACCTTTGATGCAACCGGGCTGTCGAGCGGTGTCTATCTCTACCGGCTGCAGGCCGGGTCCTATGAACAGGTCGAGCGGATGATGCTGGTCAAATAGGGAAATATTTCCTGATAGTAATCAGCGTCATTTGACCTGATTACCGTTTGAGAATATTATCTGATCGCAAATCGCATCACACTATACCGAATCTTTCATCACCGCATTCTTATCTCCCTGCTTTGCTCCTCTGCGATTCATTTCTTCCATTACGGCGCTGATGACTTCCGGATGTTTTTTCCGGCCCCATTGCGGAGCTATCAGCAGATGGGGCGGAGCACTTCCGCACAACCGCGCCACAGCAATATCCGGATGCAGTTTCTCAAGAAAATCACATAGCAGGTTTACCCATTCGTCAAACTCAAACACCGGAAAGGGCTGATCTTGCCGGCTCTGTGCCAGTGCTGTACCCTTCACTACCTGTAAATGGTGGATTTTCAGATAGTCCAGCGGCAAACCGGATATCACATCCGCCGTATCCAGCCACTGCTGACGGGTTTCTCCGGGAAAACCCAGAATTAAATGAGCTCCGAGATGTAAACCCCTCCCCGATAACCGCTCAAAAGCCGACCGGACTGCAGCAAAGTCATGGCCGCGATTGATCCGTTCAAGAGTGTCATCATAGACGGACTCGATGCCGATCTCAACGGCGATATAGTAGTCGCATGCCAGGGATTCCAGCAGCCGGACTACCGGTTCGGGCAGGCAGTCGGCCCGGGTACCCAGAACAAGGCCGTCGACAGACGGATGGGAGAGTGCTTCATGATAGCGGGCTTCCAGCAGGTCAATTTCCTCGTAGGTATTCGAATATGCCTGAAAGTAGGCCAGCAGCCGCTGAGCCCCGTATCGCTCCCGCTGCGATGCCACACCCTGATCGATCTGGTCACGTATCGGGGTGCCACGTGTGAGGTATTTGGGAACAAAACTGCGGTTGTTGCAGTAAGTACATCCGCCCCTGGCTACCGTACCATCAATATTGGGACAAGTAAAACCGCCATCGACCGAAACCTTGTAGGTAACAGCCCCCAGCTTCTTCTTCAGGTAGCTGTGATAGTCGTAGTACGGTTTTCGGGGTTTCATAGGGGACCTGCCTCCTGTACATCTGTCGCGGGTCAAGCAATCTGCTCACCCTATCATATTTACACCAACGGCAAGATACGGCTCCTGCAGCAGGAATTCACCCTGCCAGTCACGTACGGCTTTCCCGGAAGCCTTACAAATCCAGGCTGAAGCCGGCATAAACAGCCCTTCCAGGAGCAGGTTCGTAGTACCGGCCGCCAAAAGCATTGATACTTACCGAGCTGTTATAGGTGGCGTCGGCAAGATTATTGACCGTCAGAAATGGGAGGATGCTCACCTGTTCGTTCAGATTAATGCCGTTATGCCGCAGACGCAGATGAAAAACTTCGTATGCGGGATTGACGGCTGTATTGGCGTTGTCTACATAGTAGCTGTCCAGCAGCTCCATGGACAGCGATACCCGGAAATTGCCGGGCATCAAATGAAGTTCGGACATCAGCCGGTGTTCGGGTATGCCGGGCAGTCGGTTGCCTTCGGGAAATGTAACCTGGCCGGTCTCAACCGTCTCCCGAAAGGTGAAGTAGCTCCAGTTATAGTTGGCGGAGAGCTCCATTATGGAAAAGCGGCGCCAGCGCAGAGATATTTCCACTCCGTCGTGACGGGTGGATCCGGCATTGCGATAGAAATCGCGGCTTCCCCCCTCTTCGGTACGAAAGCTGACCAGCTGATCACGTACATTCATCCGGAAAGCCGCCACATCATAACTCAGATTGAGCGCCGATACACCACCCCTGAAGCCGGCTTCGACGCCGCGCGCCCGCTCGGGATCGATATCCGGATTAAACCCGCCGGTCACATCATCCGGATCATTCACCAGCTCCGTGGTCGTAGGTGTTTCAAAAGAGGTGCCGAAATTGACATAGGCGAGACCGGCTGAGGTCCGGAGTGACACTCCCACCGACGGGCTGACCGCTGTAAATGTGCGTTCGCCCGACCGGTCTTCACCGCCAAACCGGAGATGGTCATCACTTTCAAAGCGGATGGCATCCGCCCGGAGCCCGCCGGAGATATTGAAACGGTCCCAGCCGGTTCGTGCACGGGCGAAGAGCGCACCGTTGAGGACGGTCTCCTGCTGGTCGATCGTCTTCTGATCACGCACATAAGAGCCGGTGTAGTTATAATTTCTGCGGTCATCGGACTGAATGGCCGCATCAGCACCGGCAGCCCACTCAATAAACCTGTTATCGTTTACCAGGGTGATCCGGGAACCACCGGAGAGTCGATCCACTTCGATATCGGCAAACGGCAGCGGATTGTGAAGCGACCGGGAGACCCCGTATACTGTTCCCTGCCACTCACCGTAATCTGCACTGGAACGCAGTGTCACGCCGAGTTGCCCCTGCCGCCACGATTTACCAGCCGACGCCTCCTCAAAATTAGCGGCAGCCTGGCGGCGGTCTTCTTCCAGAGCCGATTCGCTGAGTGATCCCGGATGGCGGGTATCCGGCGCATCCACAAATGCTCCGCTGACCGAGAGGCTGCGATCCGCATCCCATTCCCAATTCATGTGTCCGGTCAGACGAAATGCTTCGTGCCGGCTGTGGTTGCGGTATCCCCCGCGATGCAGGTAGGAAGCGTTGAGGTGATAACCCCTCGGCCCTTCACGGAAAGAACCACTGACCTGGGCACTGTAGGTATCGAAGGCACCGCCGTAAATACGGGCGCTTGCCGAGGGTTCAAAGGTCGCCGGTTCGGTAGACAGAAACAGGGTTCCCCCACTGGCATTGCCCCAGAAGGAAGAGCTCGGCCCCCGGATCACTTCCAGCTGACGCACCATAGCCGGATCCATGACATCCATTACGGTCTGCCCGTCAGGTACGGTCAGCGGAATATTATCCATCAGGACATAGATGCCGCGAACGCCGAAAGCGGTCCTCCAGCCCATGCCGCGAATGGACACCCGCTCTCCGAGCGCATAATTTTGCCGGTCATTGACCCATAATCCCGGTACCGTTCCGCTTATACGGTCAAAACTGTAGCCCGGTTCGCCCCTTTGATCATTTACGGATCTGGTGACGACGGAAACGGAAAACGGTGCACTGGCTTCACTTTCCATCTCCCTTGTCGCCTGTATTTCAATTTCCGTCAACTCTTCGTAGAGAAGCGTATCGGATTCAGCAGTTTGTGCAGAAACATCGGCGGAAATCCGAAACAGCACAATTGCCGGCAACAACAGAAATATTCGTATTATATTGTTGGTCGACATCAAATAATCATTTATAGCTGTCACTTCCTGTTTCTGTTTTTTGATTTCTGTTTTTGGAAAAACCATCGTGGATATCATTTATAATGAATCCTGTAATAAATTTCAGTGGTATTGTACGAAGTTAAAACAATTCCCGTATCGGCCCAGTTCACATATATAAACTTTTCTTTGAGCAGATACGTATATTTTATAAAGGGGTAGTTGCAAGCATGACAAAGCTGGCACAATAGTGCTAAAAAACGGCAACGAATCACGGAGGAAACTGATGAATATCAAAAAGTGGCTCTTACTCTGTTGTCTGATGCTGATATTGTTATTGCAAATCAAGCCGGTCACAGAATCCGTTAGTATGACGCTCGGCAAATTGGGCGGGTTCCATAGCAGCTATACCGAAACGGTATGGCACACCGAAACCATACCGGTTGCCCTTCCGGCGCGGTTGGAAGCTGAAACTTCAGGCGGTTTCATTACGGTTTCTTCCCATGATCAAAATGAAATCACCATCCATATCTCTGTTAAAAAAGACGGGCGCTATCTCTCTGAAGGAGAAGAGGTACCGGTTGAAGTAAATATCAATGAAGATACCCACAGTGTGGAGATCGATTCCAGGGTGACCGGACGAAGCCGGTGGTTCCGGATTGGACCGGGAATCACCATCTCCTACCGCATATATGTTCCGCGGCAAACGGAGGTTCATGCGAAAACCAGTGGTGGAAGTGTCACGGCTTCCGATATTGATCATCCGGTATCGCTGATCACCAGTGGCGGGCCGGTCACGGTCAGCAATGTCACCGGGGATGTCCTTGCACGCACTTCCGGTGGACCCATCTCCATCAGCGATGTCATCGGTAATGTGACTGCCCGGACCACAGGCGGCGGAATCCGGGTTACCGATGCGAGTGGTAAAATGAATCTGCGTACCAGCGGGGGACCGATAAATCTGACACATCTTTCCGGCAGTATTGAAGCCCGTACCAGTGGCGGTTCCATCAGTGCCGATATTGTCTCTTTGCAAGAGCACCTTACGTTGAAAACATCGGGTGGATCGATTTCCGTCACCCTGCCGTCCGATCAGGGAATGGATATCAGTACTTCCGGATCCTATGTTCATAACCGTCTTGACGATCTAACGGGTATTTTGGAACGTGGCAGTATGAAAGGATCGGTAAAAGGGGGCGGCATACCTGTAGATATTCATACTTCCGGGGGTACGGTCACTCTTGAATATGGCAATCACGTCACCACAGATCTAACTCCCCCTGTGAGGGGACCCTTCTGAAATGGCGGGTAGTGAGCGGGGGAGCCTCTTCGCCGAGGCCGTATTTGCGACATGCCATCTGAAAGGATTGCCTGATCTGATCGGCATAGGCCCCCTCGCCTTTCATCCGGTGTCCGAACCGGTTGTCATACAAATTACCCCCTCTCAGTGATTTCAACCGATTCAGAATTTTCTTTTTGCGGTCGGGGAAGTGCTGCTCAAGCCACTCATCAAACAGCGGTACCACCGCTCCGGGCAGCCTCAAGAGCACAAAATTACCAAAAGTGGCGCCGGCACGGGCCGCCTCGGCGACCAATGCGGGCAACTCTTCGTCCGTCAGGCCCGGAATGACCGGAGCGAACAGTACCCCGGTCGAAATGCCGGCCGCGGCAAGTTCACTGATCGCCCGGAGCCTGCGTTCGGGACGACTTGTACGGGGTTCCATCACACCGGTCAGGCCGGAGTTCAGGGAGGTAAGGCTGATCATTACCCGAACGGCATTCCGGGATGCCATCTCTTCCAGGACATCACAGTCCCGGGTTACCAGATAGTTTTTGGTGACGACGGTAAACGGATTGCGAAATTCGGCAAGCACCTGCAGACACTTGCGGGTTAATCCCAGCTTCCGCTCCACCGGTTGATAGGGATCCGTGGCACCGCTGACCGACACGGTCTGTGGTTTCCATGATTTCCGCATGAGCTGATTTCGCAACCTCTCCGGAGCATCTTTCTTGACCATAATTCTGGTTTCGAAATCGAGTCCCGGCGACATATCCAGGTATTCGTGATACGGCCGTGCATAGCAATAGACACACCCGTGTTCGCATCCGCGATAGGGATTCAGGCCTGCTTCAAACGGAACATCGGGACTCTCATTGAAAGAGATCACATCCACCGCGTCATCACTGTAAAAACAGGTCCCGGGGGATATTCCGCCCTCCCGCCACTCCGGGTCGGGCTCCACATCCAGCTGTGTAAAACGATGGGCCGGATTGGATCCGGTTCCCCTGCCGCGCGGGATAAAATGGTTATTGTGTTCATTGCTCATGGTATCCACCTCTTCTCCAGTATAACATATATTGCACATATATCAAAGAGAGAATCATTAAAAGGCGGAACTGAACACTTGTATCATCACGCGTACCGGGCGATGGCATCCCGGATGGTGATCAGGGTTCGTTCAAGCAGTTCCTGTTCAATGACCAGCGGCGGTGCCAGGCGGATTAGCGTATTGGAGTGAAGGGTCCAGCCAAGCAAAATCCCGTGCTCCTCCAGGCAGTAGAAGACCGCTTTCCGGGTAGTTTCCACATTGGAAAGCTGGAGTCCGAGCATGGCCCCTTTGCCGCGCAGCAATTCTATCCCTCTGCCATGAAGAATCTTGCGGGTTGTCTGCTCGATAACCTCCGCCCGTTCCATCAGGCCATCCCGCAGCAGGACGCGCAATGCCGTGTCAGCGGCGGCACAGGAAACCGGGTGACCACCGAACGTAGTGACATGATTCAGCGGTGGGTCAAACATGAACGCTTTGAAAATATCGGTTGATGATGCGAGGCCGCCGAGCGGCATCCCCCCTCCCATCGCCTTGGCCATGGTCAGAATATCGGGAATAACGCCATAGTGTTCGAAGGCAAACAGCTTGCCGGTACGGCCGAACCCCGACTGGATTTCATCAAATATGAGCAGGCTTCCCGTTTTGGTGCACCGTTTGCGAATCTCCTTCAGCCATTCCGGATCGGCGGGAATGATCCCGCCCTCTCCCTGGATCGGTTCCAGTATGACTGCAGCCACCTCCGGTGTTATTGACTCCAGAACCGTCTCGCTGTTAAAGTCATGGAAATCCACCTCAGGCAGCAATGGTTCGTAAGGCCGTCGATAGACATCGCGGCCTGTCACGCTCAGCGACCCCTGCGTGTCACCATGGTAACCATTCCGGAAAGCCAAAAAACGGTGTCGCCCGGTATGTTTTTTGGCCAGTTTCAGGGCCGCTTCATTGGCTTCGGTGCCGGAGTTGACGAAATAAACACGATCCAGTTGCTCCGGTAATACTGTGGACAGACGTCCGGCAAGCGCCGACTGGGGTCGCTGCACAAACTCGCCGTACACCATCACGTGCATGTGGCGAGCTGCCTGTTCCTGAACGGCACGGACGACTTCCGGGTGACCGTGCCCGAGTGAACTGACGGCAATGCCCGAGATGAAGTCAAGGATTTTACGTCCGTCACGGGTATACAGCCATACACCCCGGGCTTGTTCAATCTCAAGGCCCAGCGGATTGTCACTGGTCTGGGCTATATGACGGTAAAAGTCTTTGCTTTCCCGTGTGGTTGGATCCGTTGTCATTATTATGGCGGCTGTTTAAGCCGATCGCTGGTCCGGCAGAAGCGAAAACAGGCAAGGGTACTACTTTACTGAACGCACCTTCTCCAGGATTTCTTGCTGCAGCGTATGCCCTTTATCCCCGGCATACCATTTGTGCAGCTCTTCCGCAGCTGTGGCGTGTGAAGCACCTTCTCCTTTGCGCCGCAGAAATTGCGTCTGAGCCGGATCGGGCCGCGGGCCCCATGTCCAGAGCTCTTCAAGCGTATCTTTTTTCAGTGCAATCACTTTGGGAATGGATCTTGTGCCGTTAGTCAGATAGCCATCCATAACATCCGGATGTCCATCACGAAGAAGCAGCCGGAGGCTAATTTTCGGGGCTGAGACCGCCATTTTGGCAATGGGCGGAATATTCTGGGCTACATCACCACACCACGCTTCGACAAGGCCGATCCAGATCTGATTCTCCTTGATTTTCCACAACTCTTCCATCAGCTGAGGCATGATAACCGTCTGTTTATCAATGCGATCCATGCGTTTGGCATTAAGACGGGTATACTGCACCAGCTCTTTGGACTGAACGGGACCGGTCGTTTTGCGTTCTATCAGCAGACTATTAATAAGGTCGCGGAATGCAGCGTAAGATATGGAGCGGTCGATATGTTCCCTGGTAATTACGTTTGCCATGCGCTAATACTTGTTATAAAAGTGAAACAAATGTGACCCAAAAGTACAGGAAATAATGGTGAATGACCAGTGTCATATCGCAGAATGCACTCAGTCCGGCAGGCATATCTTGCCCAGATGCAGCCGTGTATCTTCTCCGCAGACCAGCTCATTGGCCAATGCCGCAAAAAAGAGGGCTTCCTTGGCGTCGGCACTCACTCCCAGCTTGTTCATGGGCATTACGGAAACCGGGGCGACCATTTCCTTCAATCCATCCATTAATGTCTTGTTGTACGCCCCGCCGCCGCTGACATACAGTTCTGCGGGCTCGTCACCAGGTCTAATCTTCTTAATGTCGTCGGCAATAGTCTCAACTGTCAGCAGTGTCAGTGTGGCCAGTAAATCTTCAGCCCGAAGTGTAAAACCGGAATCCTGGATGCACTCTCTGACCCAATTCATATGGAATACCTCAAAACCGGTGGTCTTGGGAAGGGATTGCTGAAAGTAGTGATGACCTTTCAGGCAGGAAAGCAATCCTTTATGCACCTTGCCCCGGGCAGCAAGTCCGCCGTCCTTGTCGTAGGTCAGGCCATCGAAATGCTGCCGGGTGGCGGCATCTATAAGTGTATTGCCGGGACCGGTATCGGAACTCAGCGGCGGGAAACGGTCCGATCCCGCTTCCAGCCAGGTAAAATTGGCGATCCCCCCGATATTTAACAGAATGCGGTGAGTCTCCGGATCGCTGAACAACAGATAATCTCCATACGCCGCCAACGGTGCTCCTTCGTTGCCGCGTGCCGTATCCCGCTGACGGAAATCGCTGATGGTGATCAACCCGGTCAAATGGGCCAAATGATCTCCGTCTCCGATCTGCATCGTGGCATTCGGAAACGCCTCCTGCTGATGCTTGTGCCTGGGAGCGTGGTAGAGCGTCTGACCGTGACTGGCCAGCAGATCGACTTCCTGTGCCGGAATATTCCAGCCATCAAGCGCATCGTTGACATACTGTGCATGTACGTGTGCCAGCTGTGTATGCCAGATGCACAACAGCTCCGGGTCCAGGTTTTGAGCCGTTGCAAACGAGATAAGCTGTTGCCTCACTTCCTGCGGATATTCCACCGAAATAAATTGCTCCAGTTCAAAATTTGTGTGTTTGCCCGAACCCGAAAACCGTCCAAGCGCTATGTCGAGTCCGTCCATCGAGGTACCCGACATCAATCCGATGATCCGGCGCTCTTTCTTCCGGGATATTTCCTGCAGTTTCTTCAAAAAAGGATTCATAAATTATGGGGTTATCTCATCAACAATGGTATAACAGCCGGACCGGCACTATCGTTAGCATAAGTCAAAATTCACGACCTTCCAAAAACAAACCGCAATGAGCGACGATTTACACCCGGATGCACCCGAAGATTTTGAATCCGAAATCAACCGGTTGATCGCGGAGCTGCGTTCCACACTTGGAGACGGGGCCTCACGCTGGTATTATGACGACCATTCGGAAATACTGTATATTGAACTGGAAAGTCTCAGCGGACTTTCCGACGATATTATTGAAAAGAAAGCAGGGCCTGTACTGGATGCCAGTGAACTCGATTTCGAAGAGGTTGTTCTGCTTCCCTACACCCGGTAAGTTTCTCTTTATACCTGATTCTGCTGTATGCGACTGTTACGCTTTTTACTGGTATTTCTCGGGGTGGCCATCCTGGTGGTCGGCTCCATATTCTGGATCAACCGGGATTCCTTTATTACCGTATTTCAAAACCGGGCGGCCATTCTTGAAGGCAGTGAATGGGTCGAAAAAACATACTCTCTGGCCGGACTGATCGAATTCATGGCCGAACAACCCCGTCATGCAGCCCTCGTCTCGATTGCCGATCCATCCGGAAACGGGCCCATTCGCTACCGGTCTGACCACATGTATCCGGCCGGTACCCTTGCCGGTCTCTTTATCATCATCACCTATGCCGAACAGGTCACATCAGGTACCATCCACCCCGATGATCCGGTCGATCCCGGGCATATTTCGTCGTTCTACATCCCGGATATGGACCGGCATTACCGGCAGCAACTGGAGCGCTGGATTCTTGACCAGGAAGAGAATCCCCGAGCAGGAGCACTCGTCCGGTATCTGAGCCGTCACAACGATCCCGCCGTTGCCGATTATCTTTACTTCTACCTGGGTGCCGAACAGGTCAGGGCAATGACTCTGCAACTGGGAAACGGTATGATCGAACCCCCTTTTCCGCAGTACGGTCTCCGCATGATGGCGTTGAAGGATGTTTCCGGCTCACGGGAGCTGTCCGACCGCATCAACGAATTATCCCGAAAAGAGCGGGATGTACTGATTGATGAAGCGGAAACTTTGGCCCGGGTGCAGTGGGAAAATCCGAAGGAGGCTGAAAATGCAAGTATATCCTCCTTCCAGGACCAGCGGGCGCTGCACGGCCTGTACCCCCGTATCCAGCCCGACCGGTTTGCCGAACTGCTCCGGGATATCCGGAACAATCGGTTGATTAACCCGGAAACCAGCATGAAAATCCGTGAGATCATACAAAAACCGGTGGAAGATCGCCTCCTTGAACCACATGTTAACGAATATGCATCCCGTTTCGATGAACGGATGGGCTATCTGGCCGGATGGACATTAGCCGGGCCCGCTGGTAACAAATCGGACCGATCCATCGATAACAAATCCGACAGAATTCAGGTTATCATTATACAGGACATTCCTGCCGGACTCTGGTTTCATATGAACAGCAACTTTATGATCCGGGATTATCATCACCGATTGATTTATGATCCTTCGGTCCGGGAGCGGACCCGCGAACTGCTGATGCCTGCCGGCAGGGCAAGTCAATCGACAGTACCCTGACCCCTGTATGTAATCCATCCACCAAATTATCATTTGTCTTTTTCGCATGTGGTTTAAAGGCGCAATACAATATCATTGATGCAGCAATAGAAGCCAACCGCAACCTCTATCATGGACCAAAATGTACACGAACCTTCTTCAAAAAATTGACAGGGATATCGCCGCCCAGTTAAAGACACTGGGTGTAGGGGAGAAAAGACCGGAAAAGTATCAATTCCCATGCATTACCATCTCGAGGGAGTTCGGGTGTGAAGCGATTGTCGTATCCAAACTGCTCTCCGAAAAACTGAGTTCCGAAGAGTACCCCTGGGTCATTTTCCACCGGCAGCTTCTTTTTGATATCCTCGACCAGGAGGGCATTAAAAAGGATCTTGAAGCGGCGATCAACTCCCGCTTTCGCGGAATGATCCATCAGTACATTGAACAGTTACTGACACACAAACCGACCGATGTTGAAGTCTATAAAAAAATGGCTGAAACCATCCGGATTCTTTGTGCACGGGGACGCTCGATTATCATCGGATCCGGGGCGGCAATCCTGACTTCCGATATGCAAAATACCCTGCATGTCCGACTGCAGGCCGACATGGAATTTAAAATCGGTCATGTATCCAATCATCTCAAGATCTCAAGGAAAGAGGCCCGGAAGCATATAGAAGAACAGGATCAACAGCGCGAGCAGTTTATCTACAATTTCACGCACAAAGATGTACACGATCCACACCATTACCACCTTGTCATCGACAACAGCAAGTTCAATGCCGAACAAATTGTGGAATTGATTTACCGGTCTTTGGTGTTACGAAAACTGCTTCCCGAGGTTTGACATGTCCCCGGTGGCCATGTTAATACCAGGACCCTGCAACATATAAGTCATCATTTAAATGCATAAATTGACGTACCTCTGGTACATGATCTGGCTGCTTCCTGTCTATCTGCTGGGGATGGCCATACATATGGGCGCTATCTACCACGGTCTGGAAAAAACCTACGATGAAGGGGAAAGCTACCTGGCGGATGTGGTGCATTTCGAGATAAAGCAGATTGCAGCGCAAACCAATGGCAGCATTACGGTCCGTTTCACCCCTGATGGTGGCGATGACATCACCCGGAAATTGTCACAGCCCATCCAGAATGCCGCTCAGCTGCAGGCTTCGGAAATGATGCCCATCCGGTATCACCCTGACAGCTACCAACCCATTGTACTGGTACCCATCTACGAATTCCACAAGAAGATGGTGCTCGTGAACCTGGCGGTGCTGATCGTCTCCATTTTCATTACCCTGTTTGTTGCGGTGATTGCCCATCGTTTCGCCGGCCGTAAACGGGCACAAGAACGTCAACCCGAACAGAAGATCGAAATCATCGACTCCTGACTGGTATCCGTATGGCTCATCCCAATACATCGTCTCCGGAATCCCCTCAAACCGGCCGGCTTTATCTCATTCCGACACCACTTGGCTCCCGGCCCGAAAACAACACCATCCCCGACCATGTTATCGAAACTGTCCACGGGCTTGATACGTTTTTTGTGGAGCGGATCCGCCGGGCCAACTCCTTTTTGCGCTGGATAAAACATCCACTGCCGGATTACAAATGCCGGTTCTACGAATTAAACAAGCACACATCCGGTGAAGACCTGCTGGAGATGCTCTCTCTGCTGAAAAAAGGCGGGCGGGCCGGAATCATTTCCGAAGCGGGATGCCCATCGGTTGCCGATCCGGGCAGCAACATGGTGCGGCTGGCTCATGAATCGGGCATTCCGGTCACTCCTCTTGTTGGACCTTCATCCATATTGCTGGCTCTGATGGGATCGGGGCTGAACGGCCAGTCGTTTACTTTTTACGGATATCTGCCGAAACCGGGGCGGCAGCGCACCGAACAGATCCGGTACCTGCAAAAGGAGTCGGCCAGAACCCGGCACACCCAGATATTCATGGAGACCCCCTTTCGCAACAATGACCTCCTTGATGAACTTATCCGGGTCCTGGAGGACGATACCCTGTTATCTGTTGCCTCCAATCTGACTCTGGCGTCCGAAAAGATTACAACCTGCCGTATTGCGGACTGGAAAAAAAGGGTATATGACCTGAACCAGCAACCTGCGATTTTTCTGATACAAACCGGCTCCGACAAGCAACATCCGGAACAGCAGCGGCACCCGGGATCGGCTCCACGAAAAAAAGGCCGGTCACAATCAAAAAGTGCCGGAAAGCCGACTGATCGGCCGGGAAAAACAAAACCCGCTCACGGCCGCAAGCGGGTTAAGAACAAGTAACATACCTTCCTCAACATACACGCTTTCATCGAGAAAGTTCCATCGTCATAAATGTCAGGCTATCTTCCCCAGTGACAGCGCCTCCTCAAGCAGTGCTATCATATCTTTGTCCTGGTTGGATTTGGCGTGATCCATAGCGGTCCACCCCCGGTCGTCGGTATAAGTGGCATCGGCTCCGTGCTCCAGCAAAATGGAGACGATATCATAATGACCACGAACTACAGCCCAGTACACAGCGGAGGTCCCGCGGTTGTCCCTTGCATTGACCTCTGCCCCATTCTTTAACAAATACTCAACAACATCCCTGCGCCCGTGCTTTGACGCTTTCAATAGTAATGACCGATTGTGTTCATCCATCGTATTCACGTCGGCACCTTCGTCAATGCCTTTGCCAACCAGTGACAAATCACCGCTCTCCGCGGCGTCAAGAAGCTCGTTTTCCTTCATAAGCACCCTCAAACGTTATCGTTCCTGTTTCAGTGTCTAATTTATTGTAACAGATTTACACTCCGTTTGCAACTGCAACTTTGGTCAATCCCGATTTTTCCAAAGACCGGATAAGTAAAAAACATCGTGTAACGAACTGCCGTAAGTTCTAACAGTCCACTCGCACTTCTATTGTCTTCCATAATATTGTTTTACAAATCAGCACAAATTATTACAAGCAACCTCTACAGCTAAACCCGCGATTTTTTGGATTTAAAACGAAAAATTGCTATACTTCACAAGAATTTCATTTATTGTATTATTGAGTTGAACCTGACAGTTATTATTTATTCCGGGCATCCTGAGAACGTTGTCCGTTACAGCTGAATATCCTGCATCAGGATTCGAAAGTATTACCTTGTTGAACAAGCATTACAATGGCGACCCGGCATCACCTATTACAAAAACTACCGATCGATCTGAAGCGTCTTCCATTAACAGATTGGAAGGAGATATTCGACTACCTCAACATCGATCCGGCCATCCGGGACCGGGTCTTCAGGGCGGTGTACCACGAGAATACTGCAGATCTGGAAACCATTCCGGAGATTCCCGAAACAGACCGGAATAAACTGTTGGAAGTTGCTACCATTACCCGGTCGGATGTGCATGAGTTGGTCCGCAGCGAAGACGGCTCCTGGAAACTGACACTTCGCCTGCATGATGGCGGTCTGACGGAAGCCGTCATTATCCCGGAGTGGTCCGGGGGAACACTCCGGAAGTGCTCTGCAAGTATCTCATCACAGATCGGATGTTTTTTCGGCTGTTCCTTCTGTGCAACCGGTCAAATGGGCTTCCACCGGAACCTTGCCACCGGAGAATTGGTGGATCAGGTTCGTGAGGTTGAAAAGGCTGTTCGGGCGAAACTCGACACCGGATTAACCCACCTCTATTTCATGGGGATGGGTGAACCGATGAACAATTACCGTGCGGTTTCTGATGCACTGACCATAATGCGGGATCCGGAGGCACCCGGTCCGGCTCCCTCGCGCATCACCGTCTCTACGGTAGGACTGTTCCGGCAGATCCGGATGCTGGCACTGGATCATCCTGAAGTCCGGCTGGCCATATCGATACACTCGGCCGACCAAACGACACGGGAGCAGATCATGCCGGTTAGTGCCAAACTGGACTTACCCTCCATCCGGGAGGCCATGGAATTTCACCACCGTAGGACCGGCCATGCCGTTACCATTCAATATCTGCTTATGGACGGAGTCAATGACCGGCCGGATGATGCCCGGAAACTTGCCGGGTACCTGGGAGCTCTCCCCGCGGTGGTGACACTGATCATGCTAAATCCGGTATCGGCGTCGGATTACAGACGCCCGGAAGTACAAAAGATGCAGGCATTTCGAATGATCCTTGACACATCGGGCATTCCAACCGATGTCAGATACTGTTACGGCGAAGATATTGAAGCCGGATGTGGTCAGTTGAAGATTGCGGCTGATCAAAAACGGGTTTCGATGTCAATGCGCCACCGGCATAACATGGTACCGGACCATGGATAAACTTTCCGGGAATATTAATGATTGTTGCACGTTCTTTAAAATGTTTTGAAATAAATAAAAAAGCGCTTTTTTTTAATTCACACCGATAAATTTCTAACCGATAGTTGCGATACAAAACGATATGAGTATTGAAAAAAAACTGAAAAAAGAAGTGACCATCCGCTTTGCGGGTGACTCCGGCGACGGCATCCAGCTCACCGGCTCACAATTCACCAACACCACCGCCTTATCAGGGAACGATTTGAGCACCTTTCCCGATTATCCGGCCGAAATCCGCGCTCCGGCCGGAACCGTTCACGGTGTATCAGGATTCCAGATCCATTTCGGAAGCAAACCTATTCACACACCCGGCGACATCTGTGACGTGTTGGTGGTTATGAACTCCGCGGCTCTTAAAGCCAACCTGAAAAATCTGAAACCGGGCGGAATCATCATCGCCAATACCGACGGTTTCGGAAAAAAAGATCTGTCACTGGCCAAATACGGACCCGAAGATACGCCCCTTCAGGATGCCAAAGATGCCGGTTACTCTGTCATCGAGATTGATGTTACCAAAATGACGCGGGAGAGTCTCAAAGAAACCGGATTGTCATTAAAAGAGATCGACCGCAGCAAGAACATGTTTGTTCTCGGGGTTCTCTACTGGCTGTACAGTCGTCCACTGGAGTCCACCGAACAGTTTCTGAAAAAGAAATTCGCCAGGAAGCCGAAAGTTGCCGAAGCCAACATCAAAGCCCTCAATGACGGTTTTACCTTTGCTATCGCCACAGAGATCTTCAGCGAACGGTACAGCGTTGACGCCGCTCCCATTGAAACCGGCACCTATCGCAATATCACAGGCAACGACGCCATCGTTATGGGC
Source organism: Balneolales bacterium (assembly GCA_007132495.1). Classification (GTDB taxonomy): domain Bacteria; phylum Bacteroidota; class Rhodothermia; order Balneolales; family Natronogracilivirgulaceae; genus SLOL01. The sequence continues at coordinate 377 of SLOL01000058.1, read as the reverse complement.
CTGGCTTCTGTAGCCAAAAAGTCCGACTTGCCGCTGTTCCTGGGATCCTATCCCATCACTCCGGCCTCGGAGATCCTGCACGGACTTTCAAAACTCAAGCACTACGGTGTCACCACATTTCAGGCTGAAGATGAAATTGCCGCCATCACCTCAGCCATCGGAGCCTCTTTTGGAGGCAGTCTCGGGGTCACCACCAGTTCCGGACCCGGCATTGCACTAAAAACCGAGGCCATCGCACTCGCCACCATGCTGGAACTGCCGCTGGTTATCGTCAATGTCCAGCGGGCCGGCCTCTCCACCGGACTCCCGACCAAAACTGAACAATCGGATCTGCTGCAGGCGTTTTACGGAAGGGCCGGCGAATGTCCGGTAGCCAT
>SLOL01000044.1 GCA_007132495.1 Balneolales bacterium | reverse complement strand
GATTGAATTCCGACAAACCGTCCGGAACCGCCGATGACATGCTGATGTAGCGGGCTCCGCACCCCATCTCTTCCAGGAATGGAATGACCGGCCCCCATTCGGAGACCTCATCCAGATGTGTAATGGCCACAAAATCGGGTTGCAGGGGGTGGTGGGTTTTGCCCGAGTATCGGAAATAGTACCGGTTCAATGAGGCATTAACCACGTAATGCACCTCCAGCGGGGTGAGAGAAGCCAGCATCTGGCGTACTTTCCAGTATTGCCGGAAGGAGCCTTCCTGTTCTACCGGTATGGCCGGTGAATCAAACAGCACATGATCATACTGCTCCCACTCCGTCTGGTACTTGTGAACATCCGCATGACTGCTGACGGTATAACAGGGGATGTTGTGATCTTCACAAAATGGCTGCAAGATTGAGTAATAGGGCTGTTTGTTATTGTTTTCCGGATGTAACAGCACTGCGGCGACCCGTTTTTCCATCATAAACTCCGGATGCAGCAGCAGCTTCATGAGAAGATGCGTCTTGCCCGAACCCGAGGGGCCGGTAAACAGCATGTACTTTCCTGCCGGTTTGGTGGTATCACTTTTCAGAGCGTTTCGGATAATGGTCGACAATTCCGTCATGAACTGCCGGGGTTCTTCGTCCGGGTCAATCCCTCTTTCAATGATATCGCGGAACCAGCGTGCGATCACTGTAGCTTTGATCCCGGTCTGCACCAGCTGCTGAAAAGCGGGATGAGAAGCGTAATCCAGGTTGGAAGAGATCAGCGCGGAGTCCAGCAGAGCCTCCAGCTTGTCAAATCGTTTGTGGAGAGCAGTCACTTCGCGGCGGCTGTTGTATTCCGCAGCGCTGCTCTCGTATGCCGGCACTTCGGTCGTGTTATCGGTCTGGAAACGGCTCCTTCGGGTTGAATTGCCATTCCGGTTGGCCGCTGATACACCGGCTTGTTGTTGGTCCGGTTCCGGCGAAGTAAATCCTTTGATGTGATGATGACCGGCGCCGGGCTGAAAACGCGTTTTTTTTACGCTGTTGGACCGTCTGTTCTCGGTATGTGACTCGACGCCGCCATTGTTCCCCGGTTCCCGGAACCGTTGTTCGTTGACGCCGGATACCTCATTATCCAGTGCGAATTTCCGAAGCGCCTTCAGGTTGTTGCTGATTTTCCGGGGCTGCTGATTTCCGTTGAAGCGGTTGTGCCCGGGTGAATCCCCGTTCGACTCCGGTTTTCCCGGTGACATTTGCTCAGGTTGACAGGTAACATCGGCGGTCCGGCCTGCAGCAGTCTGCCCGGATCCGAATTTTGCAGTGTTGGCCGGTGACTCCCTGTCATCGGTGTAACCGGATTCGGCCGATCCGTTTGCGGAAGCCCCTGCTTTTGAAAACGATGATTCTGAAAAAACGGACTCGGAACGACCGGTCTCTTTTACTCCGGAACGGTTGGATGGAGCTGCGATATCGCTCCGTTTGTAGAACACATTGCGAAAACGGTTTTGTTTCGATTCTTTTACATCGGCCGTTTTTCGGGACGCCGAAGGGGTATCCACAAGCACCGTTACACCGGCGTCATTGTTGCCGTCCGGATGAAACGATTCCAGAATGACAATATCCTCGCCATACAGCTGTCGGGCGCTCTTCTTCGCCGTTTCAATGGTTTTGCCGAAAAATTTCTTTAGTATCATGCGGTTTCGGATTCTTCAATTTCTTTCTGTTGAAGCTGGATACGGTCAAATGTCTTGATCTGGACATCCGGACTGATATCGTTGTATGACAGTACATTGATTTCAGGCAAAATTGGTACCAAAAAATCATAAATTGTCGGCCGCAGTACCGGCGAGGTAAGCATGACCGGCTCCAGACCCTGCCGGATCATCTTTTCCAGCACTTTCGAAGCGTTCATGTAAAGCTCCTCCACAGTCTTCGGTGTGAACCCGAGCGTGTTGGAGTTCAGCATCCCCTGCTGGGCCTGTCCGATCAGATGCGACTCCAGCTGGGAAGCCAGTACGGCCACCTGGATTTCGTTGTTCTCCATCTTGAACTGACCGGTGATAGTCTCGGCCAATGCGGCACGGCAATATTCCGTAAGTACATCGGTGTTCTTGGTTTGACCGCTGTAATCTGCCAAAGTTTCGAGTACGGTGGTCAGGTCGCGAACCGGAACACGCTCACGCAGCAGCCGCTTGACCACTTTCTGGATGTCGCCGAATTTCAGGACATCGGGAACCAGCTCCTCGACCAGTGCCGGGGAATGTTCCTTGAGGTTGTCAACCAGCCGCTTGGTCATCTGGCGATCTACCAGCTTGTGCGCATTTTTCTTGAGTACTTCCATCAAATGGGTGGTGATAACCGCTCCGGCTTCGATCACCGAGAGACCATATTTTTCCGCCTGTGACCTGTTTTTTCCGCTTATCCATATGGCATCCATTCCAAAAGTGGGATCCTTGGTCTTGATGCCCTGGATATCGGGCTTGAAATCGGTTGGAAGCAGCGCAAGATGATATCCGGGAAGCAGCTCTCCTTTCCCCTGGATAATACCCCGCATTTTGATCGTGTAGTTGTTGGCATCCAGCTGGACATTATCCCGGATCCGGATCGGAGGGATGATGATGCCGAGCTCGGTGGCCAGCTGTTTGCGCAGCGAGGACATGCGCTCCAGCAGGTCGCCGCCCTGTTCGGTTTCGACCATCGGTATCAGGCTGTATCCGATCTCCAGTTCCAGGGTGTCAAGAAGCAGATAATCCTCTACCCGCTCCTCCTTGCCGCTGCCCGATGACTGGGCCTGTTCCAGCCGGGCTTCCTCTTTCTCGTTTTCGGTGCTGTTGTGTTTCTTGTAGGCGATAAAGAGAAAAACGCTTCCCAGAAACCAGAACGGTAACAGCGGCAGACCGGGCAGAATGCCGATAAAAAAGACAAATACCGCCCCGATGGTCACCGTTTTCGGATTGCCCATAAGCTGGGTGGTGATCTCCTCACTCAGGTTGCCTTCCGATGCGGCGCGGGATACGATGATGCCGGCGGCCGTGGATATGAGAAGAGCGGGGATCTGGGAGACGAGACCATCGCCGATGGTCAGCAGGGTATACACTTCGGCGGCCTCGGCCAGGGTCATGCCCTGTTGCAGGGTACCGACGATAAGTCCGCCTATGATATTGATAAAGGTGATGAGCAGGGCTGCGATGACATCTCCCCGGACAAACTTGCTGGCACCGTCCATGGCACCATAAAAATCGGCTTCATTGGCAATCTCTTCCCGGCGTTTTTTGGCTTCCTGGTCGGTGAGGAGTCCGGCATTGAGATCGGCATCGATGGCCATCTGCTTGCCCGGCATGGCGTCGAGGGTGAATCGGGCGGCTACTTCAGCAATACGGGTGGCTCCTTTGGTGATCACCACAAAATTGATAATAATGAGTACCGAGAAAATGATGATCCCGATCACGAAATTGCCCTGCACCATGAACCCGCCGAATGACTGGATCAGCTCTCCGGCATAGGCGTCGTTAAGGATCAGGCGCGTGGTGGCCACGTTCAGCGAGAGCCGGAACAGGGTGAGGATGAGCAGCATTCCCGGGAAAACGGCGAACTCAAGCGGCTTGAGGGTATAAAAGGCGACCAGCAGTACCACCAGCGACAGGGAGACGCTTATGGAGAGAAACAGATCCATAAGCCCCGCCGGTACCGGAAGGATCATGATCATCAGAATCAGAATAATGCTGGATGATATCAGCACATCGGTTCGGAAGAACATGCTTCTCAATTGGCTGCCAGTGATGTTGAGTCCGGCCATGCGAAGTGTCAGCTGTTTTTGTTTTTGAGTTTGTACACGTAGGCGAGGATTTCCGCCACGGCGCGATACAGGTCGGCCGGGATGTACTCATCCTCTTCGGCGGAGGCGAACAGCGCCTGGGCCACCGGTTTGTTTTCTACAATTGGTATGCCATAATGCCCGGCAAGTTCTTTTATGCGGAGCGCTTTTTTCCGCTGACCCTTGACTTCGACGATCGGCGCCTCATTATTTTCCGGGTCGTAGCGCAGGGCAACCGCATAGTGGGTCGGGTTGGTAACCACCACATCCGAACTGAGAACGGAGTGGTCCATGCGCTTGCGCCGGCGCATCGACATGGCGGCCTTTCGGCGCTGACTTTTAACGTGGGGATCGCCCTCCATCTGCTTGTGTTCGTCTTTGACCTCCTGCCTGGTCATGCGCAAATCCTTGTGATGCTGAAACCGCTGGTAGATCGCATCCACGATGGAAAGGAGAAAAAGGGCCGACAGGATACGTGTGACAAACATTAATATGTAAGATCCGGCCTCGGAGAGCGTCTCGCCCATCGGCAGTACGGAAAAGGTGAGGAAATGGTCAACATCATTGCGCACGGTAAAATAGATGACGACTCCGACAATACCCAGTTTGGCGAAACCTTTGACCAGTTCGACAAAACCCTTCATTGAAAAAATCTTCTTAATCCCGTTGACCGGGTTGAGTTTGCTGCCTTTGGGCTTGATGGCCTTGGTGGAAAATACCCCGCCTGTCTGGACGAGATTGACCAGCAGTGCCGTCACCAACAGTATGATCATCAGCGGCAGGATCATCTCGAAACCATACCACAGTGCCGTTTCCAGATGACTCAGCGCCTGGGCCTGATTGTCGACCGGCATGTCCGCGTTCATGAAGAAGGTCTCGAACATCGCTTCTATGCGGCCATAGATAAACCCTCCCGAGTAGAGAAGCATCATGATAGCCGCGAACATCAGCAGGACGGATGATACCTCCTTGCTGATGCTCACATTCCCCTCTTCACGCGCTTTTTCCAGTTTACGCGCCGTTGGCTCTTCGGTTTTTTCCTGATCGCTCTTTTTATCTGACATAGGTCGGAAAGCATCAAAATGAGTACCAAAACAGAATCCGGTCGCAACGACTCGCGGAGTCAACAATGGATCAGGAACGGCGTGTCCACACCGGAAAAATGCGTTCATGCAGGCGGAAAACATTTCCCCACCGGAGGAAAACAGGAGTCTGCCGGCGGGTCGCATTGGAATCGGGGTTCATCCATGGAACAACGCATGCAGAACCGAAACAGCGCCGGTTTATGCGTACATCAGGCCCTGTTATGCATAATGGCACGCAATTTGAACATACCATCCGTGAAAATCAGAATCAGACCCAACTTTACGGGAACAAAAACCCGCTTTCGGGAACATAAACCCATGATTGAACGATTACAGGCACACATGCAGGCCATGCAGATGTTCTCCCGGGCACAGGAAGTGACCGCGAACAACCTGGCCAATATCAACACCCCCGGATTTAAAAGTGATACGCTTTTCCAGCGATTGCTGACCGAGCAGGTGGATGGTGAGCAACTGACCCGGCCGGTGGCGATGCAACAAGTCTCAATGCAGCAGGGTGAGCTCGAACCGACCGGCAATCCGCTGGATTTTGCCATCGACGGTTCGGGCTTCTTTGTGGTGGAGGATGAAGGGCAGCCCCACCTTACCCGCAACGGACGGTTTCACCTGGATTCGGACGGATATCTGCGCACCGAAAGCGGAGCACACGTCCAGGGTCAGGCGGGTAGTATTCATATACCGGAATATTTTCATGCCATGAACAGCGATCAGGGAGAAGCCCGGCTGGAAGTGGCCAAAGACGGAACCATACGCCTGAATGATGAAGTCTATGACCAGCTGCGTGTGGTCCGTGTGGAGGATCCGGCTCTTCTGCAGCGCCGGGGAAGCTCCGGTTTTGCAGTAGACCAAGTACCCACAGAGCAGGATACCGACAGTTCGGTCATGCAGGGCCATTTTGAAAAAGGAAATGTGCAGCCCCTGAGCGAAATGACGGATTTGATGCGCAACATGCAGATGTTTGAAGCGCAGCAGCGGGCGATGCGTACCACCGATGAAATGCTGTCACAGGCCACCAATTCACTGGGAAGATTTTAACCGGAATTAAACAACCAGCTTATGTTCAGAGCACTCAGTACAGGCGCACTCGGGATGGGTGCCCAGCAAAAATCGGTCGACAACGTCGCCAACAACCTGGCGAATGTCAATACGACCGGATACAAGCGAACGACGGTCGCCTTTCAGGATATGTTTTATGAGAATATCGCCTCATCAAAACATGGCGCGGCGGCAAGCAGACCCAATAACGACGGCCCTTCCCTGCAGGTGGGCCACGGCTCCCAGGCTGTTGCCACCATACGGAATTTCATGCAGGGACCCGTTGAGGAGAGCGGAAGTGCGCTGGATGTGGCGATCAGCGGCAGCGGTTTTTTCCAGGTGGAGATGCCGGACGGCAGCATCGCTTATACCCGTGACGGTAATTTCAGCCGGGATGCCACCGGACTGCTGGTCAATAACTCGGGCCTTCCGCTTGCCGATATGATCGAAGTTCCGATGGAAGCCGTAGCCATCGATATTTCCCAGGATGGTGTGGTGACGGCACAAATGGCCGGCGACCGGGGCCAGATTGATCTCGGACAGATCGAGCTGGCGAAATTCGTTAATCCGTCCGGTCTCAACGCTATGGGAGACAATCTTTTTTCCGAGAACGAGTCTTCGGGCATGCCGTTTTACGGTAATCCCGGCTCGGATGGATTCGGTGTGCTGCGTCAGGGTTATCTGGAACAGTCCAATGTGGATATCGTAAACGAAATGGTCAAGCTTATTGAAGCGCAGCGGGCCTATGAAACCAATTCCAAGGTTGTTCAGACGGCCGAAGACATGATGCAGGTGACGAACGGAATCAAACGGTAAATCTAACCGGTAAAGGCATCTGATGAAGAAATACTTTTTACGGAAACAGAATCAAATGGTCGCACATTTGCCTGCAGTAGCGGCATTAATATGCGCTGTTTCGGTTTCAGCCGTGGCGGGATCTTCATCGTCCGGGGGCGATGCATTACCGGTACCTGCCGGTGAACGTGGAGGTTTGGTGTCTGTCGACGGGGGGATCCTGACGGGGACGGAAAAACGGTATGCCGGACCGGATTCGAATTCCGGCCCGGCCGGCCATGAAGCGGCCGATCGTTATCCGGCCCGTCAGGTGATTCTGGATATGGCCCTCGAGTCGCTTCAGAACCGGTACGACAGGAATACCTGCCGCTTTGAAGTTTCACCGCGCTGGATACCCGGCAGTCTGGCGCAGTTGTCCGGGGAGGCTATCCGGGAAGTAACTCCGCGGGGGAAAGTGGAGCGATTTACGGAATTTGATGTAATCTACGAGGTAAGGGAGAGCCGGCAGAAAGCCCGTATTCAACTACAGATTGATATGGAGCAAAAAATGCCGGTTATGCGTGAACGGATGACGGCTGGAACGGTCATAACCGAAGAGGTGATCGACATCGGTTGGGTCCCGGTGTCACGTGACCGTGGGCAGCTGGTGGCGGATCCCGCCGAAATAATGGGAAAAACCCTTCGCAGGACACTGGCCATGGGCGAGCCGGTGCGGAAGGCGGATATCACCACCGAATATGTCATTGAGGCCGGAGATGCCGTCACGCTGCTTTTGATGAACAACGGAGTGCGCATCGATGTGATGGCTGTCGCACGTCAGGACGGCGCAGTCGATGATGACATCCGGTTGTACAGTGATGAAACAAGAAGAACCTACCTGGGCAAGGTCGAAGGGCCCGGCCGGGTATTATGGATAAGAACGCTGTGAACGGTGTAAAACGGGAGATGATATGATGTACTGCCCCCAAATTATGGCAACGAATACCTTTTGTAAAACCGGCATCCTCGCCATACTGACGGCATTGATTGCAACAGGTTCCGTATTGCCGGTGTCTGCACAAAGTTCGCTGTACCGGGATGTCAAAGCGAACCAGGTGGGCGATATTATTACGGTAATACTTATGGAGAATATCTCGGGCAGTTCGACTACCGACTCCAGGAGCAGTTCCAACACCGCCGGACAAGCTTCCGGATCCACATCCAGCAATTTTCTGCCGTTTGAACCCTATTTCGGTACCGATGCATCGGTCGATTACAACGCCGATGAAAGAGCTCTTGCCAATCAGCGTCAACTGCTTGAAGGGTATATGAGCGTGCAGATCACCGAGATCACCGATCGGGGCGATATGCGGGTAAGCGGTCAGCGGGTTACCGAGATCAACGGTGAGCTGCATGAAATCACGCTGGCCGGCACAGTGCGTTCTAATGATGTGGACAGTGGCAACCGGGTGCCGTCCTATCGGGTAGCCAATGCCGAAATCAACTATCAGAAAAAAGAAAACTTGCGCCAGGCAACCCGCAAGCCCGGGTTCATGCGACGAATGGTCTTTTTCGGCGTCGGTGCCGCCATGGGCGCCGCCATTCTTGTGAGGGAGCTGCAATGATCACTAATCAGGAAATTGTCGTGATGAACTTTTATGCCGCCATATTGAAACGGAAGAAAGCGATGCAGAACCGGACATGGAAGAGTTCGCCGATGTCGCCATCAGGGTGGATGCGCATTGGATTTGTCGCTATGGTAATTGCCGGACTCTCGTTTATGGATGTATCGGCCCAGACACAGCTCAGTGATCTGGTCGAAGTTCAGCATGCCCACCGCAAAGAGCTGATCGGCTATGGTCTGGTCACCGGCCTTGACCGGACCGGCGACCGCACCATCAGCCAACGCGGGGCGGTCTTCACGGTGCAGTCCATTGCCAACATGCTTGAAAACTTCGGTATCACCATCGACAGCGACCGGCTGCGCACCCGGAATGTCGCGGCAGTGATGGTAACGGCTACCGTCGGACCCTATCATGCCACCGGCAGCGAGATTGATGTTACGGTTTCATCGCTCGGCGATGCCAGCAGTCTGCAGGGCGGAGTATTGCTTCAGACACCGCTGTTCGACCCCGACAACGAAGAGGTTCTTGCCAAAGCGCAGGGTCCGCTGGTCGTCGGAGGGATAACGGCCGAAATTCCCGGGGCGCGGCTGACACGGAATCAGACGCTCACGGCAACGGTTCCGGGTGGCGGAATTGTTCAGCAGAATACCGAATTCTCACATGATGCGGATATGCCGCTCGGACTGGTGCTGCGGGAGCCCAACCACACCAACGCACGGCGCATTGTCGAAGAGATCAATGCCGCCTTTGACGAGGAGCTGGCCCAAGTCCGCCACCCCGGACTGGTCCATGTAGCGTGGCCGGAAGCTTTTCGCGAACCGGGGGCCATGAATATTTTCACAAGCATCATTATGGAGCAGGAAATTGCCGTGGATACCCCGGCCAGAGTGGTGATCAACGAACGCACCGGCACCATTGTCGCGGGTGGAAATGTGATCATCGATGAAGTGATGATCGCCCACGGCAACATTCAGGTGCGTACACAGGTCAGGCCGTTTGTTGTGCAGCCTCCGCCATTCACACCCGGACAGCCGGTCATCGGGGAGATCCCGGAAGTCGGGATCAGCGAACAGTCGGCGCAAACGATGCTGCTGGATCCGGAAACTACCGTCGAACAACTCTCGGGATCTCTGAATGCGCTCGGACTGAGTCCGCGCGATATTATTTCCATCTTCCAGGCGCTGGACCGTGCCGGTGCACTAAGGGGCAAACTGATCGTAATGTAATGAACATCGAAAATTTCAAAGCGCTGACAGGACCCGCTCCCGGCGATGAACGGCGTGAAGAGGTGCGCCGCGAAAAGACCGCCACGGACTTCGAAGAGCTGTTTGCCCGGCATCTGGTGCAGGAAATGACCAGGAACACCTTCAACATGACCGATGAGGCAAGCGGAATGGGTCAGTCGAACGCCCTTTACCGGGAGTTCATTACCGATGCATTGGCAGGCGAATTGGCCGCTCAACGCAAACTGGGCATGGCCGAAATGGTCAAGAAGTACTGGGACAGAAGTCCGGATCCGGCTATCGGAGGGGTCGAACCTGGCCGTGAAGCAGCCGCAAACAGTAACACTGATGAAGCCGCCGCAGGCAGTAACACTGACCATGAGCGCAAACTATAAACATTGAAATAACCGACCCAAATGTCATATCAGAATACCGGAGTATTTCCACTTCATGCCATCTCCAGGTGTGTTCGTGACCTGGACAAGGCAACCCGCGACCTTTCCGAAGTCATGACCGGACAGCTCAACGCGGTGATATCAGCGGATGCCGAAAAGGTCATGGCTCTTACCGAGAAAAATGTCGAGGTACAGCAGCATTTTCATGAGAAGGAGCAGGCATTTATCTCGGAACTGAAGCAGCTGATCGTCCGTAATGGCAACGATAACGGTAACGACAACGGTAACACCCCCCCGGTCACATTAGAAGGACTCAAGCAGATATACCCCGAGTACGAAATATACATCCGGGAGTGGCAGGAACAGATCACCGGTAACATAGGACGGCTCGAGCGTCAGGAGAAACAGCTTGTACAGCTGCTGGATTTTGCGCAGAAACAGAATGCCGCCCTGATGCGGTCGGTCTACAGTCTGCAAAGCAAAAAAAATCTTCACTACAGGCAGAATGGTGAAAAGTCCGGGGTATCATCAGGAATAGCTGTAAACCAGGAGGGGTAAACGCATATGCGCACCATCTTTGAAATATCCAAAAGCGGGCTCCACAGCGCTGAAAGATCGTTGTCGGTGACATCCAATAACATTGTTAACGCCGACACCCCGGGATACAGCCGCCAGAGGGTGGATAAGGCATCGGTCGGACAGCACATGCCTGGTATACACGCCGGACTCGGAGTCAATGTCACCGGAATCACCCGTCTCCGGAACGACCTGGTGGACGTGCAACTAAACGACAAACGGCAGGATATGGGCTATATGCAGGAAAAAGCCCGGGTGTTCGAGCAGATCGAGACCGCTGTAGCATCGGACTCCGGAGGAGATCTGGATGTCAGACTGGGGCGCCTGTTCGATACCTTTTCCGAGCTCTCCAATGATCCCCAGGACTTCAGTGTGCGAAATAACCTGATTGGTGAAGCGATCCAGCTCACCGAAAAGCTGGGGGATATGGACCGGAGTCTGGACCGGGTCAGTGATGTCACAAGGGAGTCCGTTGGCAATACCATCCGGCAGATTAACGGACTTCTGAGCGATCTGGCTGACCTGAACAAACCGATAACTACCGGCGAGGCGCTGGGCCGTCCGGATCATGCCGGTCTGGATATGCAGGTTCAGAAGCTGGAAGAGCTTTCCGGGCTGGTGGATGTGGAGACCATGGTGGCCCGTAACGGCAGCCTGGAAATACACATAGGAGGTGTGCAGGTGCTATCGGAGGACAGTTACCGGAAAGTGGTGCCGGATAATGATGATGTTGCCAAGACGTATGGATTGAAACTGGAGAACGGTACGCCGGTCCGGCCGGAAGGAGGAAAGCTGGCGGCAGCCATTGAGATGTACGAATCCGCGGTGCCGGATATGAAAGAACGCCTGGACCTGATTGCCGAAACCATGGTTAACCAGGTCAATGATCTGCACCGGCAGGGTTTCGGACTGGAAGATGGTGCAGCCCGAGACTTTTTTGATCCCGCTTTCACCACCGCTTCGGATATCCGGGTGAGTGAGGAGATTATCAACAACCATGAACATATTGCCGCTTCCTCGGAAGAAGGGCTTGCGGGGAACGGGAATATCGCGGCCGCCATAGCTGAACTTCGCAACGAGCGGATCATCGATGACCGCAAGATGGTCGACTATGCGGTGAATACCATCAGTGAGCCCGGCGCCAATCTCACCACTCTTCGCAACAGTATGGAGTCACGGGGATCGGAAATCCGGATGCTGGAAGTGCAGCAGGAGCGCGAAGCCGGGGTCAATATCGATGAAGAGCTGAGTCTTATGATCCAGTATCAAAACGCCTATCAGGGAGCCGCCCGGGTGATGTCGAATGCCCAGCAGATGTACGATACCCTGATCAGCCTTGTGAGGTAGCCATGCGTATAACACAAAAGATCATTTACGACGATTTCATGCGGGATATCAATAACAACCGCAGCAAGATGGCCCGCATTCAGTCGGATCTCTCCAGCGGTAAAACGGTCCGG
>SLOL01000061.1 GCA_007132495.1 Balneolales bacterium | reverse complement strand
TTCAAAACAGTACAACACAAAACGGAACATTCAAACCGAGGAAAATCCTGTGCGTATATCCACCGAAAATATGATCCTGATCCTGATTTTTTTATCACTGGTTATCGTATCGGTGCTTCATGTATTCGGGGCTATTGAAGGGCCGTCGGTTCCGTCCGGGCTCGAAGTGTTGAACCTCCCGAGTCTGGGCATCGTGTTCGGCGGATTGATGATAGCCACGCTGATTTCCTACCCGGCTTCGCTGGTCCGGGAAGCCGTTCGAACAATATTTTCCCTGTTTTCGCAGAGCGGCATTAATAACGAACAGCTCAAAAAAGATATCAAAGTTATTATCGAATGGATGCGCATGTTCCGCACCAACCGCAGCGAAGCGCTTAAGAGACTGCAGAAAATCCATAAAAACAATTTCGAAGGGTATCTGATCTCCCTGATGAGTACCAACTACTCCCCGGAAGAGATCAAGGAACTGGCCGGTAAACGCATAGAGACGAGACATCAAGGCCGTTCACAGATCAGCAGAGTGCTGCAAAGTATGGGAAATACGTCACCGGCGTTCGGTATGCTCGGCACACTCTTCGGACTCATTGTGATTCTTGACAGTTTTGAAGACGCCGCACAACTCGGGCGCGGACTTTCCATGGCACTCATGACCACCCTCTACGGATTGATGTTTGCGCATTTCGTCTTCTTCCCGCTGGCACTGAAAGTGAAGGTATCCGCCGACAAGCAGAAATTTCGTGAAACCATGATCCTCGAAGGGGTGCTGATGATCCGGCGCGACAAGCCGGCGATGATCATCAGAGATCAACTTTCCACCTATCTTGACCGGGAGGTCATCCATGCTGCCTGAACAGAAAGACTTTCACATATCGGCTAATGACATTGACTCACCGGCCAACAACAAGGCGTGGCAGGTCATCTATCTGGATACCTTTACGCTGTTGCTGATCTTCTTTATCATACTCACGACACTGGCCCATACCGACCACGGAGTTTTGGGTGATGTGGCGGCGGGATTCAGTACGCGTGTGACAGGGGTCGATCAACGCGAAACGCCCATAGATGAAGTGTATGAAGAATTGAACGAACGGCTGGCATTCGAACGCCGCTCCGGCCGGCTCGAAATACATAAAGAGTTCGAGGAGATCCGCTTGCACTTTCTCGGAAGTTCATTTTACCGGTCGGCCGAAGCCGATTTACTGGCCTCCGGTGAACGGATCGTAGATCGTATCATGGCGGTTCTGCTGGAGCTGGATCACTACGCGTTTCACCTGGATGTGGAAGGCCACGCCGACAGCATGCCGATCCGGACCGAGCAGTTTCCCAGCAACTGGGAGCTTTCGGCGGCGCGTGCATCCAATGTAGTACGTTACTTTATTGAAGAAGGCATGCCGGCAGGCCGATTAAAAGCCTCCGGATATGCTGATACCTTTCCGGTCGCACCGGATTACGATGCGGCGGGCAACCCCATACCGGATAATCTGGACCGAAACCGGCGTATTGTCATGCGAATTCACTATGGACCGGAGTACTGATGAATAATACTGTTTTAAACTACCCCAAACGGCAGTCCTATATGAGTAAAGGGGACAGGGATACCCGTGATAATATGAGCCAAAGTGAGCCCGGAATGAATGCTATCCACAGGCAGCCCCGGAAGAATACGGCCTGCAGCGGGTCCCGGATGAACACAATCCGCAGGCACTCCCGGAGGCATACAGTACAAAAAGGAGCCCGGATAGGTCCGGCACATAGCGAGTTCCGAATTAATCGCGCTTTATCTGTTGCCGCGGCGATGGTGATGTTATGCGTTCTCTTCGGTGCATGGATGGTGCCCCATGCGCAGGCCCAGGATGTGATCCGCGCGACCGGCGGTACCAACTTGTCGATTGATAATGTGAATGGAGATTTTACCACGTTAAGCGGTCCGACCATCCGCGAGACGTCGGTCGGTGAGCTTGAGGCGGGCAGAACCATTGTTCTGACGCTTCCCGATAGTCCTGATGGCGGTGGGTATGAGTGGAACGATAACCTGTCGGTCATGCCGCAAGCCGACCAGGGAGCCGATACCTCCGGGTATGATGTGAAATTTGTTATTGAGCCCAGGGGGGCACAAAATACGGATCTTGCCCTGGAGTTTACCGAGTTGACCGGCAGAACTTTTACGTTTACCATTACTGACGAGAGTCAGGCGGCCGGTGCCGGAAAAGGGCCTGGAAGGATTATGATTTACGGGCTGGAACTGCGTCCTGCCAATAGGAATGTTCCTGATGAAGCAACCATCACCAATACCGGTACTACAGGACCGGATGTCAATTACGGTAATCTGAGCAAGGTCGCGGGTAGTATTGCGGAAGTACGGGTGGAAACAGAATCGGACGGTACGGGGGAAGTATTTCCGGATTCTACCATATTGGCCGGCAACTCGATAACGGCCTACGCCATTGCCCGTGACGAAGGCGGTAACTTTATCGAAAATGCAGCTCTGAATGAAGAATCCGACTGGTCACTGACCGGTCTGAGCGGCGGAATCACCCAGTCGGCCCTCACGGCCGGCGCAAATTTGCGCAGTGCCACGTTTTCCACCACCACATCCGGTACGGCCGTCATTGAGGCCGACTATCCGGATGTTGATTTGGTACCGTCGGGAACCATTACGGTGGCTCCCCGGTCCGCGAGTGAGATGGTGATCGATACCCAGCCCCCCGATACGGTGGTTGCCGGCGAGCCGTTCGATCCGCAACCGGTTATCCATTTACGGGATCAGTTTGGAAACCTGGTTACCACCGACAGCAGTACCGTGGTGGATGTTTCCATTGGCACCGGGAGCGGCGATTTGCCGGGAACAACAACCGAAACCGCAGTTGGCGGTGTAGTCGCATTTACCAATTTATATGCTCAAGTTGCCGGTGAAATTACCCTGGAATTTGAGAGCGGAGGACTCAGTTCGATAACGTCCGATCCGGTGGTTGTGGAACCGAATGTGCCGGAAAAGCTTACCTTTTTGCAGCAGCCAACCAATACGGCCATCGGTGGCACCATTAATCCGCCGGTGGAACTGCAGTTGCTGGATGATTTTGACAATAATGTACCTCAAAGCGGAATCGATGTCTATATTAGTGAT